>SXID01000246.1 GCA_005772955.1 Planctomycetia bacterium | reverse complement strand
GGATCAAGCAGTACCGCCGGGTCGCGACCCGATACGACAAGAAGGCAACCAACTTCCTCGGGTTCGTCTGGCTGGCCTCCATCGCAATTATGCTCGCGTAGCTCACCAAACTCGCCCAGCTTCAGTCAATACGGCCTAACAAGGATCAAGAGAGAAAAGTTGAGCGTGCGACCCGCAGGGGCGAGGGAGTCTGGCTACAAACGACTCATTTCGCCCCACCGGATCGAACGCTCAAAGGCGTTTCTTCATTCTCCTGATCCGTCCTCTCCCCTCTGCTTTCTGTCCTCTCATTTCTGGTGAACGTGGATTTTGCGCTGGCGTTCGCGCAGTCAGTTGCCGTCATCGGGGAAATGGAAGGCACAGAACGCCGCCTCGGTCCAGGGGAAAATTACCGAAGGTGAGCACTTTCTCTCTGAGCAAACACGAGTACGGTTTACTCGGATTGTGCGGATAATTCCGGTTGACAGTGCGTCGCGAAACTGCGAGTTGTGGAGTATACGAGCTTCATTCGGCGGTTCGCTCCACATCGGACTCGCTCGACCGCCACCGCCCGACCGACCACCTCTCTGGTCGAACGTTGCGGTTCCGTGACCCCCTTCAAAGGCCCCTACGGTCATGATGCACTTCTCTTGCGACGTCTGCGGTACGGACATGACCCAAAACGGAGCCGAGCGGTACGTGCTCAAGATGGAAGCGTTCGCAGCCAACGACCCGGCCGAACTGACTGACGAAGACCTGGAGACCGATCACGTCGAAGAAATGGCTCGCGTGCTGAACGACCTCGAAGAGAGCGACGAACCGCCGCAACCGCTCCCAACGTGCAAGAAACTCCGCTTCGATTTGTGCCTTGCCTGCTTCCGCAAGTTCGTCCGCGACCCGCTCGGCCGCGAGAGCGCCGCCAAGTTCGACTTCTCTCCAAATTGAGTCTGGGTGTGAGGGAAGGCAGAGAGCAGAAGACGTGAAGCAGTGAAAGGCAGAAATTTGGAACCGAGAGCGGTTCGGGTCTGCTGTCTTTCACTGCTTCCTGCTTTTCCTCACGCGCACACTCGCGCTCACACTTCAACAAGGCACCCGCACTTTCTGAGGTCTTTTCTCGCACTCGCACTCGCACTCGCACTTCTCTGCGGTAGCATATCTCTCGTTTCCCTCTCCATCCTCAAACGCACACGGGCCGCACATGGCACAGCCACTCACCGTCGTCATCTTCGGCGCCTCCGGTGACCTCACCTGGCGAAAGCTGATCCCTGCGCTATTCAACCTCGCCCAGAAGGGCAAGTTGCCGCCCGACGCCCGCATCGTCGGCGTGGCCCGCACGGCCTACGCGGACGCGGACTACCGCGCCGAACTTGAACCGAAGGTGAAGGGCATTCTGCCGGGTAGCCAGTTCGACGCAGCAAAGTGGGCCGAGTTCGCCAAGCGCATTCACTACGTCAGCACCGACGCCACGCAACCGGGCGGGTGCAAGGCGCTCGCGGAGTGGTTCAAGGCAAACGAGACCAACCCGGACTCGCGGCGTCTCTACTATTTCTCGATGGCACCCAAGTACTACTCCGCGATCAGTTCGGCGATGGCCGAGGAGGGGTTGAACAAGGGCGACGCGGCGCACCGCCGACTCATCATCGAGAAGCCGTTCGGCACCAACCTCGCCACCGCGAAGGCGCTGAACGACAACATGCACAAGCACTGGGACGAGAGCCAGCTCTACCGCATCGACCACTACCTCGGGAAAGACACCGTCCAGAACATCCTCGTGTTCCGGTTCGCCAACACGCTTTTTGAACCGCTCTGGAACGCGCAGTACATCGACCACGTGCAAATCACCGTGGCCGAGAAGGTCACGGTCGATGGCCGGCTCGACTACTACGACGGCAGCGGCGTGATGTGCGACATGATCCAGAACCACCTGCTCCAGGTGCTGACGATGGTGGCGATGGAGGATCCGAACAAGTACAACGCGGAGAACTTGCGAAACGAGAAGATGAAGGTACTCTCGACCATCAAGGTTCACTCGGAAGCGGACGCTCCGAAGGTGATGGCGCTGGGCCAGTACAAAGGCTATCTGGACGCGCTTGAGGCCGAGAAGCAGAAACTGTTCGCCAAAGGGGAAGACGTGTCGAAGAAGGCGGGCCACAACTCGCGCACGCCCACTTACGCGGCGATCAAGTTGGAACTGGACAGCCACCGGTGGCACGGGGTGCCGTTCTTCTTGCGGAGCGGCAAGGGTCTGAAAAACCGCTACAGCGAGGTGCTGATTCAGTTCAAGTGCCGGTCACGGCTGATGTTCCCACTCCCGCCCGGACAGATGCTCCAGTGCAACCGGCTTCGGATGGTAATCCAACCAAACGAGTCCATCTCGATCAGCTTCCAGTCCAAGGTGCCCGACGTGGACGGCGTGTCGCTGAAACCACACGACTTGACGTTCGACTACAAGAAGGCATTCCCGGACCAGGCGATTCCGGAAGCTTACGAGCGCCTCTTGCTGGATGCGATTATGGGCGAGGCATCGCTGTTCATGCGAGCGGACGAGATTGAGCGTGCCTGGGAGATCATGGACCCGATCATCGCCGCCGCGGAACACGCCCCGCGGCAACCGGAGCCATACACCGTCGGCTCCGACGGCCCCGCGTGCGCCAACCAACTCCTCGACTGCTGGCAGCCGATTGGGTGACCCTCTTCGCCCTGTTAAGGAGCTGAACGAGTCAAGAACAGGTTTCGCGCTGGCCCCGGAGGGGCCACACTTTGGTGCAGTTCGGGTTGACACCGCGACCGGCGGTGGCGCACCATATGCGCCTCCCGCACGGACGCGACCCGATGATTATCACTCAGACGCCGCTGCGCATCAGTTTCCTCGGCGGCGGCACCGACTACCCCGAATACTTTTCCGCGCACGGCGGCGCAGTCCTCGGAAGTGCCGTCGATAAGTCGTGCTACTTCACTGCGGCGCCGTTCCAGAGCCGCATGTTCGATTACCGCTTGCGGGTCGCGTACCGCAAGGTGGAGTGCGTCGCCCACATCAATGAGATCGAACACACACCCTTCCGCGAATGCCTGCGCTGGACTGGGCTGACGCGCGACGCGGAGATCACACTCACCACCGAACTACCCGCGATGACTGGCCTCGGGTCGTCGTCCGCGTTCACGGTGGGACTGCTGAACACCGTCTACGCACACCAAAAGCGCCCGGTGCCACCGCTGGAACTCGCCAACCTCGCGATCGAGTTCGAGCGCAACGTACTCAAGGAATCCGTCGGCTGTCAGGATCAGGTGTTCGCGGCCGTGGGCGGCTTCAACCTGATCGAATTCCCAAAACGCGGCGCGTTTGTGGTGCATCGCGTAGCGATCGCGCCGGACCGACTGCACGAGTTGGAAAGTCACCTTATCTGTTTCTTCACCGGCATCCGTCGGCGTGCGGAAGACCTCGCCCGCGCGCAAACGCGGCGCATCGGACTGAACCTCTCGCGTCTCGCACAGATGCGGGCACTCGTCGATGACGGCTACCGCGTCCTCACGGGAAGCGGTTCGCTGATGCCTTTCGGCGAACTGCTCGCTCGGTCGTGGCAGTTGAAGCGTGACCTCGACGCGGGTGTGAGCAACTCGCGCATCGACCGCTGGTATCGCGACGGTATCGACGCGGGCGCGGTCGGGGGCAAGCTTCTCGGCGCTGGTGGTGGCGGGTTCCTAATGTTCTTCGCTGCGCCCGAAACGCACGGTTTCATTCGGGCAAGCCTCGCGGACCTGACCGAGGTGAACTTCTCGCTCAACGCGCCTGGCTCCCGCGTCATCTTCGCCAACACACGCGAGCAGCCGCAACTTCCGCAACACGCTCCCGCGTCGCAGCGTCGAGGTGCTTACGCCCCCCACTCGCCAAAGAAACTGGAGGTCGCGTGATGCTCGACCTCCCCGTGATAGTGCTGTGCGGCGGTCTGGGCACGCGATTGCGCGCTGTGGTAAACGACCGCCCGAAGGCGCTCGCGCCCGTCGGCAACATGTCGTTCCTCGCGGTGCAACTGGACCTTCTGCGCGACCGCGGCGCGCGGCACTTTGTGCTCTGCGTTGGGCACATGGCGGAGCAAATCGAAGCCGTGTTCGGTAACGGTCACGCACTCGGCGTGCGCATTGATTACGTTCACGATGGCGCAAAACTGCTCGGCACCGCTGGTGCGCTGAAATGCGCCGAAAACTTCTTTGCGCCGTCGGCCATCGTGGTGAACGGCGACACGTACATCGACGTTGACCTCGCCCGCCTCGCACGCACGCACTCATCCGCCTCCGCTATTGCAACGCTCACGCTCGCGCGCGTGCCGGACGCGACCCACTACGGTCGCATCGCGTTCGACGGTGATCGCGTGACGTCGTTCCGCGAGAAGGTAGTGGGCGAGTCGCGAAGTGCGTGGGTAAACGCCGGCGTGTACGTGATCGAGCGCGAGTTGCTCGCGCGCGTCCCCAGTAACACCACGATGTCACTGGAACGCGACGTGTTCCCCGCGGCGATCCGCGACGGGCTAACCCTCGCCACGTTCGCTCAAGAAGAGGCGTTCCACGACATCGGCACACCGGACGCGCTTCACAAATTCGCGGCGATGCGAGAAGCCACTCATGCCGCGTGACGCCGTCTTCCTCGACCGCGACGGTACGCTGATCGAAGAGGTTCACTACCTCTCGCACCCAGAACAGGTGCGACTGATCCCCGCTGCGGCGGACGCGGTGCGACGACTCAACGACGCGGGCGTACTGGTGGTCGTGGTGACGAACCAGTCCGGCGTTGCTCGCGGGTACTTCCCCGAAAACTGCGTGCGTGAAGTGCATGATCGCGTTTCGCTGTTGCTCGCGGAACGCGGTGCGAAGATCGACGCCTTCTACCACTGTCCGCACCATCCGACGGAAGGCGTGGGCGAGTACCGCGTGGCGTGCGCGTGCCGCAAGCCGAAACCAGGAATGCTGCTGGCCGCGGCACGCGACTTGGACATCGCTCTCACCGCATCGTGGATGATCGGCGACAAGCCATGTGACGCGGAAGCGGGGCACGCCGCCGGTTGCCGCACATTGTTGGTACGAACAGGTCACGGGAAAGAACTCGCGGACGCGGTGGAAGACTTGGCGGCGGCGGTGGAACTGTGGGCGGCGATCCGGGGAAAGCTCGCCGCGTGACGATGGGGGCGATCATGGTGACGAACGTGCTCATCACCGGCGGCGCCGGGTACATTGGTTCGGTCCTCGCGCCGGCACTCCTACGCGAAGGCTACGCCGTTCACGTCCTCGACAACTTCCGCTTCGATCAGACAAGCCTCACCGACTGTTGCCTCGATCCGAACTTTCGCGTGACACGCGGCGACTGTCGCGAGAAGCACACGCTCGCGCTCGCCCTCCACAACGCGGACGTGATCATTCCTCTGGCCGCGATCGTCGGCGCGCCGGCGTGCGACCGCGACCCGACCGCAGCCGTCAGCACGAACCTCGACGCGATCAAGCTGCTGCTCTCGCTGCGATCGAATGCGCAGCGCGTGATTCTGCCGAACACGAACAGCGGCTACGGCATCGGCGCGAAGGAGGCGTTCTGCACCGAAGAAAGCCCGCTGCGACCGCTCAGTTTGTACGGCCGCACAAAGGTGGACGCGGAGCAGGCCGTCCTCGACGCGGGCAACGCGGTCACGTTTCGGCTTGCCACGGTGTTCGGCCTCTCCCCGCGAATGCGGCTCGACCTGCTCGTGAACGACTTCGTTTATCGCGCAGTCATGGACCGTGCGGTTGTAGTCTTCGAGGGACACGCGAAGCGAAACTTCATTCACGTGCGTGACGTGGCCCGTGCGTTCACGCACGCAATGGCGAACTTCGAGTCAATGCAGGGGAAGCCTTACAACGTCGGTCTCAGCGACGCGAACCTCTCGAAACTCGAACTGTGCGATGCGATCTGCGAGCAACTACCGGGCTTCACCGCACTCGAAGCCCCGATCGGCGAAGACCCAGATAAACGCGACTACATCGTGTCGAACGCACGCATCGAAGCGACTGGGTTCCGGCCGCAGGTGTCGCTCGCCGACGGCATCCGCGAGTTGATCAAGGGCTTCACGATTCTGCGGAACTCGCGATTCGGCAACGTCTGACTCGCCGCTCGCGGATTCGCACACCAGAGGACAACGGCATGGCGGCCAGGTTCCTGATCGTGAACAACGGGATGACCGAAGCACGCGGACACTTCGTCGAAACGGGTGTTGCTGTCGCTCGCGCGGCGCGGCGGCGCGGCTTCGAGGTGTTAATGGGCGTTCACACGCGCTGCACCGGCCGCGGGTTTCCGGCCGACCTGCCCACGCTCCCGCTGTTCCGCGTGGATCACTGGGGCCACATCGTCGATGAGGCGCAACCCGGCGCGATACCCCTGCGCGGCGAACTCGCACCTCTCTGCGACACACCAATCGAAGCCGTTCTCGACGGCCGCACAACACTTCGCGACTTACTCGACGCACGACTCGCGGCACCGCAACAGACAAAGCGCGGGCTGAAGGCGAAACTCGCGCACTTCGCGAAGCGCACCCTCCCGCCAGTGGTCGGTGGCGTGTTCCGCGCGATGGTGCCGCCGATCGGTTTCGACTGGCTCCGCGCAATGTCGCGCCGGCGCCGCGGGTTGCCGCCAGCACCGTGGCACGAAGCGGACAACTCCGCACACGCGAACGATCACGATCCGCTTCCAGCCGACACTGCGGGTCTGCTCCGCCGCGCGCTCAACCGCACGCCGCCCGACCACAACGAGTTCACGCATTACCAGATGTTCGCGGCCGACCTGGAGAGATTCCTCTCGCTCTGCGAAGCCGGGCCGAACGATCACGTGTACTTCCCCACGGCTTACGGGCGCGACGCGGTCGCGGCCCTCGCGCTCACGCAGCGAGTCGGCGCCGACCGCCTGCCGACGTTCCATCTCGAATACCGCCACGCGATGCTCTCGCCGCGTGAGCTGGAACGCGAGACATGTTCGTTCAAGGCGTTCCACTCGCGCACGCACCGCGCGTACTTCGATGCGTGTCGCGCGTACCCGGAGAGCGACAAGGTGCGGTTCTACACCGACACCGCCGAACTCGCGGCCGATTACGCGGCACTCGCGGGCTTCCACTTCGGCGTGCTTCCCATCCCGTTCCGCGCCGATCTGATTCCCGCACCACCCGCACGAAGCGTAACGGCCGCGCTGCGTGTTCTCTTCCTGGGCGACCTACGCGACGAGAAGGGCTTCACGAAGTTGCCGCCTCTGGTACGCGCGATGCGCGCCGACGGGCGCGGTCGCGTGCAGTTCGTCGTGCCCGGCGCGTTGCACCCCGAAGAGCGCGAACCGGCGATGCTCGCGGCACTCGCGGAACTGGAAACGTACCCGGAATCGCAGGTCGAGCGCCCGTTCCACGACGGCTTCGTACCCGCCGAGGACTACTACCGGTTGCTCAGTTCCGCGGACATCGTGCTGTGTCCCTACGACGCGAACGCGTACCGCTCGCGCAGTTCCGGTGTGTTCGCGGAAGCGGTCGCCGCCGGTAAACCGACCATCGTTCCGGCGGACACGTGGATGGCGTCCGAGCAGTGGCCTGGTTCGGGCGAAGCGTACCGCGACGACCGCGACCTGCTCCGCGCGCTGCAACGCGTCGTAAGCGACCATGCCCGCTATCGCACCGCGGCGGAAACCACCCGGGCCCGGTGGCTGAACCGCCACACGCCAGAGAACTTGCTCACTCAGTTGCTCGGCGCGCCTCCAGGCGCAGCGCATCAGGAAGTGTTGAATCGCCCCGCGACGACCCGCGTTTAGCGTGTGACCCGGAGGGGCACATATCTTCCCAATCGCCACGGAGGACGGCTGAGTGCGCGTACTGCTGTATCACCCCTGGGGCCGGTTCGACTCCGCGTGCGGCGCGAGTCACACCGCGCTCGCGCACCGCGACTACTTCCGCGCGCGGGGATGGGACGTTCACTGTGTGATGCAAGAAATCCCCATGTGGAATGTGATCGCCCCCGACGACGAACCCGCCGTCTCGCTCGACTGCCCGCCGGTCGCGCCGGGCGACTACGGGGGTGAGTTCTGCCAGCTCCTCTATTCAAGCGAACGCGCCGCGAACGCGTCTGCCTTCCGCCACATCGCGAGCGAACCGTGGGACGCGTTCTTCACCACGGACGTGTGCGCCGCGCCGTTCGCGCACGCCCTGCCCCGCGACACGCTGAAGGTACTCGCGGCCGGTGACAACTACGCACGCCGCGCCGCGACCTCGGAGCGATCGCCGGTCGCGGTGCGCGAAGCGGAACAACGGTTCGCGTTCGGCCGCATCGAAGCGGAACTCTACCGGCTGTTCGACCGCGTGCTGTGTACGTCGGAAGCCGACGTGACCGTCGCCCGCAAGCACGGCGCGAAGTCCGCGTGTCACGTTCCGCTGTGGGTGCGCGAAGCCGTTGCTCCGCACTCCGAGCCGATCGAAGACCACGACATCACCATCTGCGGCGGCGAACGGAGCGGCGATCTCGCGGACCTCGAATGGTTCTACCGGCACGTGTACCTGCCGCACCTCCGCGCCTGCGGCGTGCGCCTCACCATCGCGGGACCGGTGAGCGAGCGGTGGGCCGTGAACGACCTCCGCGTCACAAAGCTCCCGACCACGAACGGCGTCTACGAAGAATCGCGCATCGTGGTCGCGCCCGCTCACGAAGCCGCCGGGCCACACGTGCCGGTAATGAACGCGCTGGCAATTGGGCGCGCCGTGGTAACCACGCCGCTCGGCCTCCGCGGGTTGGACGCGCCGACCGACGCGGCCATCTCCATCGACATGCGAACCGACCCCGTCGGCACCGCGACGGTGATCCGCGAGTTGCTCGCCGCACCCGGTTGGCGGAAAGCTCTCGGCACGCGCGCCGCACATACCACAAGCCGCCACTCGCGCGAGCGTTTCTTCACAGCGCTCGATGCGGTCTGGGAACTTCCCACGCGCACGGCGCATCCGTTCGCGACCGCGGAGGCCGCCTGATGCCGCTGCCACGCATGTTCCTCGCGGACCCCTCGCTCAGCGGGCACTCCGGGCACTGCTTCGAGTACCTCGCGGCGCTCGCCCCGGCCGCATGCGCTCGCGGGTACGAACCGGTGTACCTCGGCAACCGCAACGTCGCGAACGACCTGCGCACAACGCACAACGTGGTTCCCGCGTTCACGCACTGGTGCGACGCTCGCTACGGCACGCCCGAGCGCACGCGGCGGTTGCACGAAAGCGACCTCACGCGAGAACTGCTCGACGTGTCCCGCCGCTTCGCAGTCACGTCGAACGATCTCTTCCTTCTCAACACGCTCCGGCACTGGTCAATTCGCGGCGTCGTAGACTGGCTCGAATCGCTCCCCGACGGCAACTGCCCGCTCGTCGCACTCGTGTTGCACTTCACCGCGTTCCCGGACCCGGCGAAGTCCGACGGCACGGTCGAGTTCTATCGTCACGCGTTCGCGCGCATCGCGCGAAGCCCGGTACGCGACCGCATCAGGCTGCTCGCGGACTCCGAGTCACTCATCGACGAATACCGTGCGATTGCGCCGGGACTGAGCTTCGTGCTCGCGCCAATCCCGCACGTACGAAAAGCAGAAACGCGCGAGCGCAGCACACCCGCGTACACGGTGGGGTGTGTCGGCGAGGCCCGCGAAAACAAGGGCTTCCACCTGCTCCCGCGGCTCGTGCGCAAAGCGAACGAGGCGCACCTCCCCGGCGTCGAGTTCCACCTTCACGCGTTCTCACACGACCCCACCAGCGAGTTCCTGCGCCGCGCGCTGAGTGGGTTGCGACATACCACTGTCACTCTGTACTCGGACGTAATGCCCGCAGAGCAGTATGAACGGTTCGTCGCGTCGCTCGACCTTGTGGTGCTGCCGTACACGCTCGACAACTACCACGCGCAAACGTCCGGCGTGTTCGCGGAGGCGATGGGCAACGGGAGCCTCGTTGTCGCACCGAAGGGGAGTTGGATGGCGCGACAGTTAAGCGAGTTCGGCGGCGGCGCGAGCTTCAATCCCGGCGACGCGGAGGACTTCGCACGGGTCACAATGCGCGTGATCCAAGAGCGCGACCGGTTCACGGAGGGCCGCGCCGACCGCACGAACCGGTGGCGAGAGTTCCACAACGCGGAGCGGCTACTCTCCCTGGTGTGCGCGTGAACCACGGGCGCGAAATCACGGTCGGCATCACGACCGGTTGTCTGCACGAGACGCACCCACGTGGTGTGATTCGTGCCGCGCGCGCAGTCGCGGAGCGCCTCGTGTCCCGCGACGGTCTTCGTCTTCTTGCGATCTCCGAACCGGCATTCGATTCCGGCGAACTGGTGTGCGAACAGCGTGAGTTGGGTGAGTGGCTCAGCGAGAATCCCCAGCGCCGCGTGGACCACGTAGAAGCAGCAACGTCACTGCGCCGTGCGGTCCGTGTCGGGCGACGTGTACTCTCCGCGGTCGGTCTGAAGCGCCCCGGCAAACTCGCGTACCGCATCGCACGCGGCGTCGTTCGGCGGGCGAAACCAGCGTCGCCGCCTCACCCGCCAACGCCACCGGAATTCATCTCGGTGCGCGACCTCGACGCGGTGCTCAGTTTCGAGTGTTACGACCCGATCTGGCAGTGGCCGCTCGAAAGCTACGGGTGCCGCACGGTCGGCGTGTTCCACGACGCGATCCCGCTCCGCATGAACGAGGGCGCCGCGTGGCGCCCGGACGAGTATCTCCGCGCCGCGGGCTTGATGGCCCTTCGCGCGAGCGTCGTTTGCTGCGACTCGCGAAGCACTCGCGACGACCTCGAATCGTTCTTCCCAATCACGCACGGGCGTACTCGCGTCGTTCACCTCGGTCACGACACAGAACGCTTCCGCGAAGCCGAACCGCGTGCGCGACAGCAGGGCAATCGCATCGCGATGATCGGTGACATCGAAACGCGCAAGAACCAGGCCGGTGTGCTCCGCGCCTGTCGCCACATCGCCACGGCGCACTCTCGTGAACCCATCACGCTCGTACTCATCGGCCGCCCGCGAACGCCGGACCCGCTGGATTTTCTGGTGCGCGAAGCGAGCAAGTACGTTCGCGTTGAGCGCACGGGTTACCTCGACGACGAGGAACTTCCAGTGTTGTTGCGCGGGTGCGATTGCTTCGTGTACCCGTCGCTGTGGGAAGGGTTCGGCATCCCGGTGTTGGAAGCGATGTCGGCCGGTGTGCCGGTCGTGTGTTCGGACGTGTCGTCGCTCCCGGAGATTGCCGGCCCGCACGCGATCTACTGCGACCCATACGACCCGGTCTCCATCGCGAACGGGATCAACCGCGTGCTCGCGATGCCGAACGTGGAGCGTGCCGTGCGAACAACTGCCGCGTGCCAATGGGCCTCGCGATTCACCTGGGGCGCGACCGCTGACCGGTTCCACGAAGTGCTTACGGAAGTAACAGCAAGCGCGAAACGCACAACCGCTTGACGAGGACATCGCCATGCTTTCAACAATCGCAACCGCCACGAAACGCGGGCTGTGGAATCTCGCCCGGCTCGCGACCGACCCGCTCGGCCGCCGGCAGGTGACTCGCCAGGCGCACCTCACGCGTGTCGCCACGCACGACCGCGCCGTATGGCTCCAGCAGGTGTTGACGGAACACGCGGAGACCACGCACAAGCTCGTTGTGGAACAGGCCGAGCGCACGCGAACCGCGGTCGCCGGGGGCGACGAGTGGAAGGTGCTCGAACTGGAAACGTTGCTGCGATTCCTGCGCAAAAATGAGTATCTCACCGCAATCCGCACCGGCGAACTTGATGTGCCGGAACTGCACACAAAGCACCCGGTCGCGGCCGATTCTATCGACACGATTCACCCGCGCGGCGCGAAGCAAGATAACTCCATTTGCCTCCGGTTCAACCAGCGCCTGTATCAACTCTTCCGGCACAAACCGGGGTTGAAGGTTCTCGATCTCGGTTGCGCCGGCGGCGGGTTGGTCCGCACGCTCATCGACGACGGGCACTTCGCGGTCGGCCTCGAAGGCAGTGATTACCCGCGACTGAATCAGTTCGGCGAGTGGGGCACGATCCCGCACCACTTGCACACCTGCGATATCACGAAACCATATACACTCACGAGTCGCACAACTCAGCAACGTATCAAGTTTGATGCGATCACCGCGTGGGAGGTGATGGAACACATCCCGGAAGACCGCATCGAACCACTGATGAAGAACATCGCGTGCCACCTCGCGCCTGGCGGATGGGTGCTGTTCTCAATCGCAACGTTCCTCGACTGGAGTCCGACGACCGGCGTCGCATGGCACCGTACCGTGCAGCCGCGCGAGTGGTGGGAAGCGAAGTTCGCGGCGCTCGGTTTTGTTACATCAGGTGACCACCCATTCGGCCCATATGACTGGCTCCGCGGGTCCGGGAACGGACGCTACGACTGGAAACCCGAAGATAGCATGGGCTTCCACATTGCCCTGCGGCGTGCGTGTGAGGTGCGATCGTGACCGATATCGTTCAATGGTGTCTGAGCCGTGCGAACCTCCGCGTCATGCGGCTTTCGAGTTACCGCAAGGTGATGCGCGAACGGCACCGCCCGCAAGCGGCCCCACGCGAACCACTCACCGATACAGAAGCGGACGACCAGTTCGCGCGCGAAGCAACACAGTGCGAACCGCTCGCGATCCCGCGCGTCCGCGGATCGTTCTTCATCAAAGTGAAGGTCGATTACCCTGGCGTGTTCAAGCCGAACCCGGCCGACTATGTATACAAGCCGGTCGCTGACCTGTTTACGCGACACCGCGCCGCCATCGAGCGGAACGCGAAACTGCTCGCCCCACAGATGTATTGCCCGGTGCTTGACGACCTACCCACCGCGCGCGTCAACGACACTGACCCACACTGGAATAACGGGATGTTCGAGCGCGACGACGCGCGTGCCGTATATGCGATGACCGCGAAGTTGCGCCCGCGGCGCATTCTCGAAGTGGGCAGCGGCAACTCCACGAAATTCTTCCGCAAGGCAATCACCGATCACCGCATCAACTGTGAGTTGGTGTGTATCGACCCGCAGCCGCGCGCGGAAATTACGACGGTCGCGGATCACGTGATCTACGAGCACGTGAAGGACGTGGACGTGCGCCACTTCGCCTCGCTTCGCGACGGCGATATCCTGTTCTGGGACGGAAGCCACATCGCGTACAACGGTACAGATACCACACACCTATATCTGTCGATCCTGCCGCTCATCAAGCAGAACGTCTACGTTCACATACACGACATCCAGTTACCAAACGAGTACGAAGCCGGGTACAGCGCGCACTACTATAATGAGCAATACATGCTCGCGACACTTTTGCTGAACTCCGCGGAGTGGCTGCCGGTTCTGCCGGTGTTCTGGCTACACAAATCGGGTCAACTCCGCAACGGCGGCGCGTCGTTCTGGATGAGCCGCAAGCACCTGGATTAGCCCGCACGGACGCACGACATGATTTGCCGCATCTGCGACGGAACCAACCTCGAGCCGGTACTCGACCTGGGCGAGCAGCCGTGGTGCAACCACTTCCTGAAACCGGAGGAAGCCGGTACCGAACCGCGCTACCCATTGCGGCTTGTATACTGCCACGCGTGCGGCACCGCACAACTCGACTACACCGTGAAGAAAGAGGTGATGTTCGCCGATCACACCTACTTATCCGGTGTGACGAAGTCGTTGAGCGATCACTTCAAGCGCGTTGCGATAGAAGTCGATACGCGGATCAACGACGGCCAGCGGAAGTGTGTGCTGGACATCGGCTCGAACGACGGCACGCAACTGAAACACTTCCAGTCGCTCGGCTACGACGTTCTCGGCGTGGAGTCGAGTACGACCACCGCGGCGATTGCGAACGAAGCCGGTGTACCGACCCACAACACGTTCTTCAACGGCGGCACCGCGAAACAACTCGGGCGCACGTTCGATGTGATCAACGCAGCCGGCGTGTTCTTTCACCTCGAAGAGTTGCACGATGTTACCGATGCGGTTCGCGAATGTCTCCGCCCGGACGGCACGTTCGTGGTACAGTTCCTCTACATGAAGAAGATCGTTGATAACCTCGCGTTCGATCAGATCTATCACGAACATCTTCTCTACTACAACCTCCGCAACCTGAACGCGCTCCTCGCACGCCACGGATTGGCGATTCACGATTGCTACCTCGCGCCGATCCACGGCGGTTCGATGATCGCGTTCGCGTCGCACACCGGTACACGCAAATCCTCCGCGCGACTGAAAGAGTACCTCGCAGCCGAGGACGCGAGCGGGTGCAACGAGATTGCGACCTACCATCGATTTGCGAGGCGTGTGCGCGGAGTGAAAACTCGCGACGTCGACTTCCTCGACGGCGCGGCACAACGCGGGCAGTCCGTGTACGGTTTAGGCGCACCGGTCAAGGGCAACACGCTCCTCAACTACTTCGGCGTCGGCCGCGAACGGATATCGTGTCTCGTCGAGAAGAACCGACTGCGCAACGGCCTGGTGTCACCCGGGATGCACATACCCGTTGTGATGGAAGACGAGTTGGAATCACCGCCCGATATCTATTACGTGCTTGCATGGAACTTCAAGAACGAGATTATCGCGAACAACCAGCACCTCATCGAGCGCGGCGTGCAGTTTTATTTCCCGGTAGACGCTTGAGGCCGCGCCTGTGAACATTCTCGTTACTGGCGGCACAGGCTTTCTCGGCACTGCACTCGTGCGCCGGTTGCGCGCCGATGGCCACGCGGTCACCGCGTTCGGCTCGCGTGACGCGAACCTGACACAACCCGAGCCGCTCGCCGCCTTCGCCGGCGAGCGGTTCGACGTGATCTATCACCTCGCCGCGTGGACCCAGGCCGGCGACTTCTGCCTGACCCATCCAGGCGAACAATGGATTGCAAACCAGCAAATCAACACGGCGGTACTCGCGTGGTGGCAACGGCATCAACCACAGGCGAAACTGGTCGCGATGGGCACGAGTTGCTCCTATTCGCCCGACTTACTGCTTGTTGAAGGTGAATATCTCAACGGCACGCCGATTGACAGTATCTATACCTACGCGATGACAAAGCGAATGCTCTTGGTTGGCTTGCGATCACTCACCGCGCAGTTCGGGTTGCGTTACCTTTATCTCGTACCGTCAACATTATATGGCCCCGGTTATCACACCGACGGCCGGCAGATGCACTTCATCTTCGATTTGATCCGCAAGTTGCGTGTCGCGAAAGTCGGTGGTCCCGAAGCGGTGCTGTGGGGCGACGGCCACCAGAAGCGCGAACTCATCTACATTGACGATTTCGTAGATGCGACAGTCCACCTCACATCGACGGTCGATAACGACATCGTGAACGTCGGGTCGGGCGAGGAACATTCCATCCGCGACTTCGCATTTGCGATCTGCGAACTGATCAACTACGACCCGGAGTTCATCCAGTACGACACGTCGAAGTACGTCGGTGCGCGGTCGAAGGTGCTCGACGTGTCGAAGCTCTCGCGCCTGCTGCCCGATCGTAAGGTCACTTCGCTCCGCGCTGGCCTGCGCGCCACCATCGAGTGGTTCCGCGACGCCGCAAGCGGCATGACAGCGACTCCCAATGCGACTACAATCGTCGGCATCCCCTGAGGGTCCGACATGCCGAAGCCGTTCGCGATCTACCACGAACACCCCGACTGGTTCCGTCCGCTGTTCGCGGAACTCGAGCGCCGCGACATTCCGTTCGTGCGCCTCGATCCGCGCGCACACGTCTACGATCCCGCGGAAAAGTCGTCGCCGTACGCGCTCGTGTTCAACCGGATGAGTCCGTCTGCGTACCTGCGTGGCGGCGTGCAGGGCATGTTTTTCACGGTCGCGTTCATGGCTCACCTCGAACGCCTCCGCGTACCGGTCGTGAACGGCGTGCAAGGCTTCTCGATGGAGATTTCCAAGGGCCGCCAGCTCACGCTGCTCGAATCGCTCGGTCTCGGCTACCCGCGAGCACGGGTCATCAATCACGCATCGAAGGCGCTGGAGGCAAGCGAGGGGTTGCGCTTTCCGATTGTGGTGAAGGCGAACATCGGCGGGAGCGGCGCGGGCATCGTGAAGTACGCGAAGCGCGAATCACTCGCGGCCTCCGGGGACGCGAACGAACTCGATTTCGGCGTCGATCATACGGCGCTGGTACAGGAGTTCGTTCCAGCGCGGGGCGGGCATATCACACGCGTGGAGACGCTTGGCGGGAAGTTTCTCTACGCGATCAAGGTCTACACCACGGGCGAATCGTTCAACCTCTGCCCCGCGGATATCTGCCAGCGCGCCGACGGCGTGGAGTTGGTGCGCGGCGCGTGTGCCATCGACGCTCCGAAAACTGGGTTGAAGGTCGAAGGCTACACTCCGCCCGCGGAAGTCATCACGGCGTGCGAGAAGATCATGCAGGCGGCCGGTATCGATGTGGGTGGGATCGAGTACATGATTGATGATCGCGATGGGAAGATCGTGTATTACGACATCAACGCGCTCTCCAACTTCGTGGCAGATGCGGTGAATGTTGTGGGGTTTGATCCGTTCGCACGGCTGGTCGATTATCTTGTGAAGCGTGCGTCGTAACACCTTCGCTCTCCATGCCCACCCATTGCAATCGGTGGACTTGAACGAGGTTCCCATGCGCTACGGTTACTGGATGCCGGTCTTCGGCGGGTGGCTGCGAAATGTCGATGACGAAAACATGACTCCCACCTGGGAGTACAACAAGCGTCTCGCGATTCGTAGCGAGCAAATCGGGTTCGATCTCTCGCTGGTCGCGGAGTTGAACCTCAACGACATCAAGGGCGAAGAAGCGCCTTCGCTGGACGCGTGGAGTACCGCCGCGGCGCTCATGGCGGTCACGTCGAAACTGGAACTGATGGTCGCTGTGCGGCCGACGTTTCATAGTCCGGCGTTGCTCGCAAAGCAGGCCGCGAACATCGACCACATCGGCGGTGCCGGGCGGCTGTCGCTTAATGTCGTTTCGAGTTGGTGGAAGGACGAAGCCACCAAGTACGGCGTCCACTTCGAGCAGCACGACGACCGCTACGCGCGCACCGCGGAGTGGCTCTCCGTCGTCGACGGTGTGTGGAAACAGGACCACTTCAACTTCGATGGCAAGTTCTATAAGGTCGCGGATAACGTGCTTCAACCGAAGCCCGCGACCAAGCCGCGCCCGGTGATCTACGCCGGCGGTGAATCCGAGGCCGCCAAGAACCTCATCGCGAGAACATGTGACGCGTATGTGATGCACGGCGATCCGCCCGAGCGCGTCGCGGAGAAGATCGCCGACATGCGCCGCCGTCGCGAAGGCTTTGGACTCGGTCCGATGATCTACGGCGTCGCGGGTTATAGCATCGTGCGGAACACGGAGCTTGAAGCGAAGCACGAGTTGAGTCGCATCACGGACGTGAAGCAGTCCGCCGCGGGTTACAACAACTATCAGCAATGGCTGGCCGGCACGCAACTCGAGCAGCGGGTGTCCCTGGAAGACTACTCCGTGTCCAACCGCGGACTGCGTGCCGGGCTGATCGGCACGCCGCAGCAGGTTCTCGACCGCGTGAAGGCGTTCGAGGCCGCCGGCGTGAACCTGTTGTTGCTCCAGTGCAGCCCGCAGTTGGAGGAAATGGAGCGATTCGCGGAGCAAGTGATTCAACCGAGCCGGTGATGGGCCTGGCCCGCGACGCCGCAAGCGGCGGGAGAAGGGTCACTTCCCGCGAGTCACCCCTTGCATCTCACGCGTACGAAACGCTTCCGCAATCACGCCGGTCGCATGACTCCGCACGGTGACCGCGCCCGCGGTGGGCGTGTCCCACACGGTCGCGCCGACCGCGCCGTAGCTCGCGTGGAGGTGCTCCGTCGCGGAACCGGCGCGCTGGCTCGACACCACGAGTTTGGGGCGCGCCCACGTCGCCATCGCGCCCGGTTCGGGCTTCTCCGCGGTCCCGCGCGGGGCGTTCGCGTTCTTCGCGCCGTGGTGCGGCGCGAGCATCACATCGACCAGCGAAATCGGCTGCGCGACCACGAGCGATTGCCCTTCGCCTTCCAGGTCACCCGTGAGCAGAAACGTGTGCCCCGCATGCCGCATCAAGAGAACAAGGCTCCGCGTGTTCTCGTTCCCCACCGGCCCAACCGGCGGCGGATGCAACACCTGGAACGACACGTCTCCGGCCGTGAATCGTTCCCCCGCGACCACCGTTCTACGTGGAACGGCGTGCTTCTCTAACGCGGCCAGCACCGCGCCGACGCCGGGACTTTCCTTGTCGGGAAACGTCGGCGTCGTCGTCACCTGACCGACCGGGAACCGCTTCATCAGTTCGGGCAGACCGTTGAAGTGGTCGAGGTCCGCGTGCGAGAGGAACACCTCGTCGATGCGGTTGACGCCACGGCTCCACAGGTACGGAGCAATCACGCGGCGCATCGCGTCCGGTCCCGCGGTCGTGCCGGTGTCATAGAGGAGTACGCGACCGTCCGGCGTTTCGATCACGACGCAGCCACCGTGCCCGACCGCGAGGAACGTGACGCGAAGTTCGTCCGACGTTCGCGGTTGTAGCCCGAGCGCGAGGCCAAACACCACCCACACGCCGATTGCCGCGAGGAACCGCTTCACCCATTTCCCATCGAACAACACCAACCCCGCGACGAGCAGATAGAACCCGACCAGCCACCACATCGGCGGCGCGGGCGAGTACACGTGACCGAACGGCACGCGGTCACCGAGGTGAACGAGCCACTCGCACGCGGCAAGGCACCCTTCGGTGACACGCGCGAACGGCCACGCGGCCCACACGCCCAGTGGCGACACGATGAGCAACAGGAAGCCGGTCACGAGCGCGATCGCGGTCAGCACAACGAGCGGTGGACCGAGGAACAGCGCGATGGGCGAGGCCACGTTCTGCCACGCGAGTACGAGTGGCGTGTTCACAACCGTGAGGATCACACTGATCGCAAAGAGTTGCCAGAGAGCGCGCAGTACCGCGCGTAGTATCTTTTCGGGCATACCGCGCGTCTCTTCAATCAGTTGCTCGACCGGCGTGAGTTCGCGTGGGCGAAGCCAGCGCACCGCGCCCCACAGAAGCACGAACACGCTGAGAAACGACAACTGGCAACCGGCGGTGAACGGGTCCGCGGGGTTCGCGACGACCACGACGAGCCACGAGAACGCGAACACGTTCGCCATGATGACCGGTCGGCGCAGGATGATCCCGCCGCACACCAGACACACCATCACCGCGGCGCGGATCGCCGACGGCCGCGCGCCGGTGAGCAGCGCGTAGCTGAAGAGTAGGAACGCGACGGCCCACGCCGCGTGCCGGTTGCGCACTCCACACGCGCGAAGCACGAGCCACGCGAACCAGCCCAAAATCACGAGGTGCTGTCCGGAAATCGCGAGCACGTGAATCACGCCAGTGCGGACGTAAGCGTCCCACTCTTCGCGGTCGAGCGCGGTGCTGTCGCCCAGCAGAAGCGCCGTCGCGAGACCGGCCTCGTCCTTCGGTAGCGACTTCGCGAGCGCGCGTGCGCCCCACCCGCGAACCACCGCGAGCCAGCCGAACAGCGACGCGCGCCAACCTTCTTCGAGTCGGACGACCGCGTCCGCGGAGCGCTTCACACGAAAGTCCGCAGTGATCTGGCGATTGAGAAGGTAGACGCGGTAATCGCGCTCGCCGGGATTGTGTGGGCCGTCGGGTCGCGACAGGCGTCCGGACACTTCGACCGCGTCACCGCAATGAAGGTCATCAAGTCGGCCCTCCACCGAAAGCCGGACGCGGCCGGACGCGGGGCGCCATCCTTCGACGCTTTCCACCGCAGTCACTTCCAGCACACCGGAACTACTCTCTTCGCGCTGTACCGTCAGAAGTGGATCGTACTTCGGCGGGCGCCAGCGGTCCGGTTCGTCGGCCAGCGTGCCGCGCACGCGAACCGCGCTCGGCGTGTCCTTCGCGAAGGCGGAAATGTCGTCGGGCGCTGTTGAGTGCCGGTGCGAATGGTGGTGTGCTGCCGCGAGCGCAGCAGCGCAGACGAGCAGCCAGCCGAGCGCCGATTGCGGCGTCGCGATGCGCGTGGATAACCAACCCACGAGCGCGACCGCCGCCACAATCAACACAGCCCCAAACGGCACGCCGACGTAGCGGTCCGCGAGCAACCCGACGGACGCCGCGAGCGCGACCGGCACGAGCGGCGCGCGGCCGAATTCGCGCCACGGCGGTTCGGGCGGCTTCGCGGCTTCGTCGTCGAATGCGGGTGGGGCGTAAGACATCGGCGAATATCGTACCCGCTCGTACGACCACGCACAGGCTGGAAAGCCTGTGCCACAAGAAGATATACACTGCGGATATGGAAACTGTTCGCGTCAATCTCGGCCCGCGAAGTTACGACATCGCGATTACTCCCCGCGACGCCGCAAGCGGTTCGTGTGGGCCGTTCGTGCGCGCCGCGCTGCCGAAGGCTTCGACGGCGCTCGTGGTGTGCGATTCCAACACGCAGTCGCACGGGCGCGCCGTCGAAGCGGCGCTCGCGGAGGAAGGTCTTCGCACCGGGTTCGCCACCGTGCCCGCGGGTGAATCTTCCAAGTGCATGGAGCAACTCGCGGCGCTCTACGACGCGCTCTACGACCTCGCGGCGGATCGCAAGACCGCGGTCGTCGCGGTGGGCGGCGGGGTGATCGGCGACCTCGCGGGGTTCGCAGCGGCGACCTACAACCGCGGCCTTCCGCTCGTGATGGTGCCCACGTCGCTGCTCGCGATGGTCGATTCGAGCGTCGGCGGAAAGACCGGTATCAACCACCCCAAAGGCAAGAACCTGATCGGCGCGTTCCACCAACCCGCGGGCGTGTGGATCGACCTCGCGCACCTGAACACGCTGCCGGAACGCGAGTACCTCAGCGGTCTCGCCGAGGTGGTGAAGTACGGCGTCATTCTCGACGCGGAGTTCTTCAACTACCTGGAAGCGAACGCGCAGACGGTTCGCGATCGGAAGGCCACCGGTCTGGCTCAGGTCGTTGCGCGATGCTGTCGTCTGAAGGCCGAGGTAGTCGAGAAGGACGAGTACGAACTGACCGGCCTGCGCGCGGTGCTGAACTACGGCCACACCTTCGCGCACGCTTACGAAACGTGCGGCGGGTACGGCACGCTCTTACACGGCGAAGCGGTCGCAATCGGCATGACCGACGCCATGCGACTCGCGCAAAAGCTGAACCTCGTTGGCGCGGAACTGGTCGAGCGACAGCGGAGGTTACTCGAGGCGCTCTGGCTCCCCACCGCACCCCTGGCGGAATTCGCAACCGACGATCTCATCGCGGTGATGCGTCGCGACAAAAAATCCGTGGGTGGACAAATGCGGTTCATTCTGCCGACGCGCATCGGTGAAGTGAAACTGTTCGACGACGTTCCCGAATCACTCGTGCGGTCCGTTTTGGAGTCACGATGACGTACCACGTCTCTATACGTGGTGCTCCTTCTGACGCGGGCAGCGGGCGAACAGGTATGAACAACCTTTGCTCACCCGGTTGTGATGCCGGTTCGCGGTCGTCGTTCGGATAGTAACGCTGGGCGAACTTGACTCGGCCGCGTGCGGCTTCGACAATTCCGGTAGAATGGGTGAACCCGCTCGCTTCACACCTTTGACGGACGTTTAACTCTCATGGCCCAGCGGCGCGTCGGATTGTGGTTGATTGGTGCGTGCGGCGGCGTCGCCAGCACAACCGCCCTCGGCTTGTCCGCGCTCGCACGCGGTCGCACCCCGACCACGGGGATGGTCACGGCATTGCCGCAGTTCCGCGGGCACGACTTCGATGAACCGGGCGCGTTCGTGCTCGGCGGTCACGACATCCGCAAGGGGAACTTCCTCACCGCTGCGCGCGAGCTGCACGAGCGGTCGAACGTGTTCGACGAGCGCCTGCTCGCGGCATGTAGTGCCGACCTCGAAGCGTGGAGCGCGAACATCCGGCCCGGCATGGTGTACCGGCCCAACGCCGCGATCACCGCACTCGCCGACCGCACCGATATGCGCCGCGCGAACACCGCCCGCGAAGCCATCGACGCGATTCAGTCCGACCTGAAAGCATTCAAGACCGCGAACGCGCTCGATCAAGTGGTGGTGATGAACGCGGCTTCCACGGAACCGCCGTTCGACGCGACCGACGAGCAGAAATCGCTCGAACGCCTGCTCCCCGCGCTCGAACGAGCCGCGCCCGCAGCGCTCCCGACGAGCAGCGTCTACGCGTTCGCCGCAATGGACGCGGGCTTCGCCTACGTGAACATGACACCGAGTCGCGGCGCGACGCTCCCGGCGCTGGAGGAACTCGCCCGCAAGCGTGGTGTGCCGCACGCTGGGCAAGACCTCAAAACCGGCGAGACGCTCATCAAGTCAGTACTGGCCCCGATGTTCGCGCGGCGCAACTTGCGCGTGCTGAGTTGGGTCGGGCACAACATCCTCGGCAACCGCGACGGGCAGGTGCTGAACGACCCCGACAACAAGGCGAGCAAAGTGAAGAGCAAGGACTTGCTGCTCGCGGAGTTGCTCGGTTACAAGCCGCAATCGCACGTGAGCATCGAGTACATCGAATCGCTGGACGACTGGAAGACCGCGTGGGACCACATCCACTTTGAAGGCTTCCTCGGCACGAAGATGATGATGCAGTTCACGTGGCAGGGCTGCGATTCGCTCCTTGCTGCTCCGCTCGTGATCGACCTCGTGCGGCTCACGGCTCTGGCGCAGCGCCGCGGCGAAAGCGGCCCGATGCCACACCTCGCGAGCTTCTTCAAAAGCCCCGTGGGCGTCACCGAACACGACTTCGGCAAACAGTTCCTGATGCTGGAAGCGTACCTCAACAAGCAGAATTAACCACAAAGGCACAAAGGGCACAAAGGGCACAAAGAAGAGAAACAGAAATCTTGATTTGAAAGCCCTACTTCCTCTTCCTGTCTTCTTCGTGCCCTTTGTGCCTTTGTCGTTAATTCCATCTGGATCTCTGATGCAACTGGCTTTCTCCACCAATGCGTACCTGCACCACTCGTTCGCGGACACCACGGCGCGGCTCGCGGGCATCGGCTATCGCGGCGTCGAGATCATGGCCGACGTGCCGCACGCGTGGCCCGCGTACCTGCTCCCCGAACACAAGCAGGCGCTGCGCGACGCACTCGCAAAGAACAACCTCGCGATCTCGAACATCAACGCGTTCATGATGCACGCGGTCAACGACCACCGCCAGAAGTACTGGCACCCGTCGTGGATCGAACCGGATGTGAACTACCGCCGCGTGCGCATCGACCACACCAAGCGCGCGCTCACGCTCGCGAAGGAGTTGGGCGCGAAGTGCATTACCACGGAACCCGGCGGGCCGCTCGAAGGCCGCTCATGGAGTGAGTGTTTGAAGCTGTTCGTGGAGATGCTGAAGCCGGTCGTGGAACATGCCGAGAAAGAGCAGGTTCTCCTCTTGGTGGAGCCTGAACCGGACTTGCTCATCGAAACCGCGGACCAGTACCTGGAGTTCGCATCGAAGATTTCGTCGCCGTATCTCGGGCTGAACTTCGACATCGGGCACTCGTACTGCGTCAGCGACGACCCGGCGGACACTGTACGGAGGCTCGCGAAACTCATCAAGCACGTTCACCTCGAAGACATCGCCGCGACGCGGGTCCATCACCACCTGATTCCCGGCGAAGGCGCGATCGACTTTGGAAGCACGCTCGCGGCACTCAAGGAGATTGGCTACGACGGCTGGGTGACGATCGAGTTGTACACGTGCCACGAGAACCCGGACCACGCCGCGAAGATCGCCCGCGAGCGCGTGCTGAAGATCGCGGCGGGCGTCGGCGTGACGTTCTGACCGGCGCGATTGTAAAATGTTCCACGTGGAACGTCGGCAATCGTTAGAATGTTGCGCGTTTGAGAGTTGCTACTCGGTGCCCTTCAGCAGCGTCTTTGCGCTGCTGTCGCGCGAGTCCTCCAGCCACGCGACATCGCCCGAGTCCGCGAACCGCTTCACACCGGCTTGCTTGATGGCTGCGTCAGGAACCACGCTTAGCGGGGTGTATCGCGGGTGGTGTGCTTCCTTGTACGGATCGTTGGCGCGTGCGTTGTAGCAGCAGATCATCGCCCATCGCGGGTTGTCGCTCGTGTTCTGGTCACTGCGGTGAAGCAAATTCGAGTGGAAGAAGAGAGCGTCGCCCGGTTCCATCACGACGTACACAAGCGGGAACTGCTCCGGGCGCTTCAACATTTCTTCGACGCGTTCGCGGTCCGCGCCAGCTTGCTCGCCGGTCAGCACGTGATTGATGCGCCCCGCGAGATGCGAGTTCTGGATCACCTGAAGACAGCCGTTCTCGCGCGTGCAGGGATCAACCGCGACGAACGCGCTGGTGAGGTTCGGGGTTAGGACGCCGTTCTGATACCAGTAGCCGTAGTCCTGGTGCCACGCCCACGCCCCGCCCACCTTCGCGTCCTTCAGAATCATCTTCGAGTGGTAGTGATACACCTCGCCGCCGAGCAACTTCTCGGCACTGCGAACCATGCGCTCGCAGCGAGCGAACATGCCGTAGATGCCATCGCCGGGGTGGTTCCACAGCGAGAGGCGCACCACGCCGCCTTCGCCGTCAGCGCGCCCGAACGAACGCTTGTCGAGTTCGTTGTCTTGCTTCGCGGAGCACTTCAGCAGGTCGGTTTCTTCCGCGTCGAAGAAGCCCTTTGCGAGGTAGAACCCCGCGGCGTGGTACTCGCGGACCGCGGCATCGGAGAGGATAACGGGCATCGGTAGTCCTCGTCGAACCGCCTGCGTTAGCAGGCTGGGTTGATTTGATCCGCACACCCAGCCTGCTTACGCAGGCGGTTCGACCAAGTGACGGACCTCGTCGCTGAGCCAAACGAGAAACGGATTCTCTTGGTCGCGGGTGTAACGAATTGCCCGTGCCCGGTGGTCACGATCCTTCAGAAACCGCGTTGACCCGCGCTCGGCCCACCACTTCGCTTGCTTGCGGTCAGACTGCGCGGCATTCAAGGCACGACTGC
Source organism: Planctomycetia bacterium (assembly GCA_005772955.1). Taxonomy (GTDB): domain Bacteria; phylum Planctomycetota; class Planctomycetia; order Gemmatales; family Gemmataceae; genus Gemmata. The sequence goes on along the minus strand of SXID01000246.1, from coordinate 459 downwards.
AATAGCTCTTGAAGTCGCGAAGCAGTGCCGTTGGCGTGGGGTCGCCGTTCACCCCGAATACGAGGTGAACGTGTGTGGTCAGCACCGCGACGGCGTCTAACGCCCATCCCCGATGCGTCGCGGTTTCTTGCAATTGGGCCAGGATCAGTGTTGCCTGTGATACGGTCAACGATACCGGCTCAACGACGAGTTGTTCGCGTGCATACTTCGTCAATGCCGGGATTGCCTCGCTCGCCACTTCACCGACCGCGTGATCGATCCGGCGCGGCCCGACCGGTGCGCGGTAGTAACCGACAAACCCCTCCTCGCCGGGGAGCCAGGTTCCGTAGGTTCGCCACGTCAAGAACCACCAGCGTTCCATGGCAGTACCTCGCACACCTCAACCCGGCCTGCTGACGCAGGCGGTTCGACAATCGGTTCGCCCACCCGTCAAACCGATTGTCGAACCGCCTGCGTCAG
>SXID01000245.1 GCA_005772955.1 Planctomycetia bacterium | reverse complement strand
GTTCACGATCCAGCCGTTCGGTGATTACCGCGGTGGCACGACCACAGCGACCGGCGACGTGACCAACGATGGCGTCGTGGATATCGTGGTCGGGGCCGGCGCAGGCGCCACCGGTGGCCACGTGAAGGTGTTTGACGGCGTGACCGGAGCCGAGATTCGGAGTTTCTTCGCGTTCGACGGGTTTACGGGTGGAGTCTCAGTCGGATCAGGCGACGTGAACGGCGATGGCTTCGCCGACATCGTGGTAACCGCCACGACCAGCCCCCCACACGTGAAGGTGTTCAGCGGGTCGGACCTGGACTTGCTCGAGAGCTACTTCGACACGGGATTCGTCATCTGAGAACACACGAGTAACGCTTGACGCGCACTCACTCCGGGGGACAATGACGGCTATTGCCCGTCAATGTCCCCCGGAGTGAGTGCGCGGCCCCCGCGACGAAACGTTTTCCACCTGCCCGACGGGTTCGGTTTCGCGGTGGCTCATTCCACTCCATGGCGGGCTGTTCTGGCTGCCCGATTCGGTTCTGAAATCGTTCTGAAAAGACTGCACGGTTCGAGACGCTCTCCCACACAGGGAGAGGGCAAGAACACCACCACACCAAGACCACCATGCGATTCTTCCTCTTCCTCCTGGCGTTTGCCTTCGTCTCTCCCACCTCGTCGCAAGAGAAGCAACCCAACCCAAAGAAGGACGCGCCGAAGGTGCTGTACGCGATGCCGCTGGTGGCGAAACCAAACGAGAAGCAAAAGATCACGCTTCGCGGGAAGAACCTCGCTTCCGTGAAAGAAGTGAAGGTGACCGGTATCGCCGGCGCAAAGGTGAAGGTGCTCGGTGCGAAGGCTGTCGCTGTGCCGAACAACTACCCCGGCGAGCGCGTCGGCGATTCCGAGGTGGAGATCGAACTCGAACTGCCGAAAGACGCGAAACTCGGTGCGGTGACCCTCGCGGCGGTGAGCGACGGTGGCGACTCGAACGCTTACACTCTGCTCGTTCGCGACGATCTACCGGCGGTCGCGGAGAAGGAGGACAACGGCGGGTTCGACACCGCGCAGCCGGTGTCGCTCCCGTGCGCCCTGGAAGGGACCATCAAGAGCGAGAAGGATGTGGATGTCTTCAAGTTCGAGGGCAAAAAGGGGCTGAAGGTGCGCATCGAGGTTCAAGGCGCACGCTTCGGCTCTCCGGTGGACGGCTGTCTCACGGTCTACGCCGCCGACCGCACGGTGATCGACTCGGTGGATGACGCGAACGGTTCCGCGGACCCGGTACTAACCGTCGTTCTTCCGCGAGACGGCACCTACTTTATTGCGATGATCGACGCTCACGACCTCGGCGGTGCGAACTTCGGTTATCGCCTCGTCGTGAAGGCCGAATGAAAGGGTGTTACAACCGGACCCCGAGACGGACACCTGGGACCGCTCCGCGTTTGCACACACCCGGAAGCGCGGTATAATTCGGTAAGTGTTGTGGACAGCTCCTCGCAACCACAACACACCTTCGCAGGGGATGTCCATGCCGCACCCCAATCGCCCAGTTCCAACCGCAGCAAATCCATTTCCACCCGGTTCGATTCTTGGTCTCCTGGCCGAGCGAACGCAACTGGACTTTGAACTTGATTTCTTCGGGAAGATCCTGGCCACCGTGCCGGACTTCGCCGATGCGCTCCGCGCGCAGGCGTGCAACCTGACCGTGAAAGGCCGGCTGAAAGACGGGCTGACCGTCGATAAGCAACTCGTCACGGTCCGGCCGGACGACCCGACCGCGCACTACAACCTTGCGTGCCGTTACGCGCTGCTCAAGCAGCGCGACAAGGCGATCGTCACGCTTCGCCGCGCCGTCGAACTCGGCTACCGCGACTTTGAGTTCATGCTCGAAGACCACGACCTCGATTCCATCCGCAAAGACCCGCGGTTCCGCAAACTGGTGAAAGAGTACGGCAGCAAATGAGTCACGAGTGGCGAGTACCGAGTGACGAGTAAAAGCCTATAACGGTTTTACCGCTCGTCACTCGTTACTCGTCACTCGTGACCGATATGACTGTCCCCCTCTTCACCTCTCCCGCGTCTGACGACGCTCGCGCTGCGTTCGCCGCGAAGCCGCGTGGCCTCGTCGATAAGGTCATGTCGGTTTCGGAGGCGGTGTCGCGGTTCGTCGCCGACGGCGATTACCTCGCGACCGGTGGGTTCGGCACGAACCGCATCCCAAGCGCCGTGTGTCACGAGATTCTGCGCCAGAAGAAGCAATGCCTCGGCTTCTCCGGTCACACCACCACACACGACTTCCAGATTCTGTGCGCAGGGAATCTCACCGGGCGTGGGCAGACGCTCTCGCGGATCGATGCCGCGTACATCGTGGGACTGGAAGCTCGCGGGCTATCACCGCACGCGCGGAAAGTGATCGAGTCCGGGACCGTCGAAGTTGTGGAGTGGTCGAACTACACGCTCGCGCTGCGCTACGCCGCTGCGGCGATGGGAGTACCGTTCGTCCCGGCACGCTCGCTAATGGGCACCGACACGCTGAGCCACTGCCCCGCGAAGGTGATCGAGTGCCCGTTCACGGGCGAGACGCTCGTCGCGGTGCCGGCGCTGTATCCCGACGTGGCCGCGATTCACGTTCACGAATCTGACCGCTACGGCAACTGTCGCTTCACCGGTACGTCGGTCGCGGACTTCGACCTCGCGCGCGCGTCGAAGCGCGTCATAATCACCTGCGAGCGGCTAGTGCCGCACGACGCGATGCGACTGGACCCGCACCGCACGCAGATCCCGTTCCTGTGCGTGGACGCGGTGTGCGAGGTGCCTTATGGAAGTTACCCCGGCAACATGCCGGGCGAATACTTCTCGGACGAGGATCACATGAAGTTGTGGATGGAAGTGGAGAAGGATCCGGCCGCGCACGCACAGTTCTTGGAAGACCACATCTTCGGCGTAAGTGACTTCGCGGAGTACCTCGACCTATGCGGCGGCCTGAAGCGTCTTCAGGCGCTCCGCCAGAGGGAGTTGCTGCTGCACATGGGGAAGTGAAGCGGGTCAGGCGTAGCGATTCTTGATGCTCGGGATCAGATACTCGCCGAACGCGCTCGCGAACCCGAACGCGGGCGTGTGGCCCCAGTCCTTCCGCGCCGCGGAGTCGTCTACGTCGGCGGGCCACGAGTCCACGATACCCTGGCGCTTCTCGTCCACATGCGTGCTCATCGCGGCCGTCGGGAACGCCGCGTGGACCACGGCTTCAATCTCGGCCGCGCTCGGGGCGAACGCGCTGATGTTGTACACCGTGCGCGTGAGCTTCGCACGCGGCGCGTCCATCAGGCGGAAGATCGCATCGACCGCGTCCGGCATCGCCATGAATGGGATGCGCGAGTCCGGTCGCACGAAGCACGCGTACGGCTTGCCTTCAGCGGCGGCGTGGATCATCTCGGGTGCGTAGTCGCTTGTTCCGCCACTCGGAACTGTCTCGGCGGAGATCAGCCCCGGGAACCGGATGCACCGGAAGTCCACCTTCCCGCTTGCCGTCTCCGCCGCGAGTTGCTTGTAGTGCCGCGCGTAGTACCGGCCCAGGTGTTCGCAGTACAACTTGTTCGCGCCGTACATCGTCGTCGGCACGTTGTAATCGTCTTCCTTCACGCGGCCCGCCTTCGTCTTCACTTCCAAACTGGGAAGCCCGAACGCGGCGATGCTCGACGGGTAGAAGAACGCGACCGGGCGCCCGTGGCTCTCGCCCTCTTTCTGCGCGAACTCCAGCATGTTGAGTGTGCCCTCGACGTTCACCTTGTGGGCCAGCGCCGGGCTGAACTCACTACGCGTGGAGAGCAGCGCCGCGAGGTGGTACACGCGATCGACTTCGTACTGCGCGTGAATGCCGTCGAGCAGCGCCGTGTCGAGGATCGACCCGTGTACGGCCTGCCGGACGAGCTTCGACGACTCGGGCGGGAGCGGGTTCAGGTCGAGCGTGACGATGGGCCGGTCGGGGTCGTTGGCCGAAAGCCGCGCGATGAGCGCGTGCCCGATTTCGCCCGACGCACCGGTGATGAGAACAGATGGTTTGCGTGACATGAAACGTTTTATACGCGAGGCCCGCACCGCGGCACGGCTACTTCCTGGCCGCGAGCCACCCGGCCAGTGATTGGATCTGTTCTTCGGTGAGGGTGCCGCCGAACGCGGGCATCAGCTTCGGGTCGGGCTTCTTGCTCTTGGGGTCGCGGATGTAGGCGGTCAGCCATTCCGCGTCGTGTTCGGTGCCGATCTTCGCGAGGTTCGGCCCCTTCGAACCACCGATCTTGGGCGGCCCGCCCGGTTCGCCGGCGCGCGCGTGGCACTTCGCGCAGTGCTGGTCGTACAGAACCTGTGGCGAGGTTTCCGTCGGGCCCGACTTCCCGCACCCGGCGAGCACGCAGAAGCACGCGAAGAGAGCGTAGACGGCGACACACCGGCCGAGCATGGAATGACCTCGCGCGTGGAACGATCGGATGCGTTCAGTGTAACGAAGAACGCCCGCGGGTCATCCCACGGGCGTTTCGAGCTTGTCGCTGAGCAAACGCAGTTCGGCCATCTTCGGCACCACGGTGTCGCGTGTCGCCTTCGCGTCAGCGTACGGGTCGCCCGAGTGCTGGAGAAACGCGGAAGCACGACGCAGGCGAAGCCAGAGAATGAACACAGGAACTCTCGTGCGACAGCAGACGAAGCGTTGACTATAGCGGCAACCCTGTTACGATCCGGTGGGTTTGGATCGCTGCGCTTCACTCCACTTCACGGAGAGCAGCATGTTAGGGTTCCGACACAATCGCGCGACGTTGAAACAACCGCAAAACCATCAAAAACGACAATCGGCGCTCGACGCCGCGCGTCGAGGAACTTGAGGCTCGCGAGGTGCCCACAATCATCGCGTTCACGTTCGACCTCGGTGACGGTTCCTATGGCAGCGCGTCGTTTGATTACGCGGATGCCCAAGTCGATTCATCTCTGGCTTCGCAGCAGGTCGCGGCGCACGGACGGCGACTACCGCGAGAGGATTACCGAACTCAAGCGGCGAGAAGCCGAACTCCAGAACCGGATTGATTTGCTTGAGCAGCGTTTGAAGGACCCACCGCCGCCGCTGCCGGCCATTCCGCGTGAGAAACCAAAGCCACCGCCTGTGCGCGATTGAAGAGGTACACCGTGTTTATCGCAACCAGTCTGAAATGCGCTGTTCTGCTCGCGCTATTCGGCTCTCCCGACCCGAAGCGAGGCGCGCCCGATTTTTCGGCGCTCCCGACGCCCCAGCAACTCCACGCCGAGATCACAGGCCGGCAACTGAAGGGCTTCCGGGAAGCGCTCGCCGTGGCTGAGGATCTTCGGAAGTATTACCAACAGCAAACCGATGGCGATTACAGTCAGCGCATCGCAGAGTTGCTGAAGGATGAGGCCGAATTCAAGCGCCGGATCGAGGCGCTGGAGCGGGGACAACTGACTCCGGTGCCGCGCATGCCAACCGGCCCGCCGCAGAAGCCGAAAGTGCGTGACTAGCCACCGCAAAACGCAAACGGCCCGGAACAATCCGGGCCGTTCGTCACTTCTTCCGTCTCGCGTTACTTGATGAACAACATTTCGCGGTAGGTCGGGAGCGGCCACAGGTCGTCGGCGACGAGCGTTTCGAGTTTGTCGCCGAGCAAACGCAGGTCGGCCATCTTCGGCACCACGGTGTCGCGTGTCGCCTTCGCGTCAGCGTACGGGTCGCCCGAGTGCTTGTGATTGGCCGCGTGATCCAGTTCTGCGGTCGCTTTCTGGAAGTCCTTGGTAGTTGCGGCCAACTCTTTCAAATGATCGAGCGACGCGGAGACATCCACGCCCGCGGACTTCGTTGCGTTCACCGCGGCTGCCACTTCCGCCTGGTAGCGGAGCGCTGCGGGCAGGATCATCGTCTTCGCCATGTTGACCATCGTCAGCGCCTCAATGCTCACCTCCTTGACGTACTTTTCGCTGAAGATGTTGTAGCGGGCGGTCAGCTCGCGCTCGCTGTACACCTTGTACTTGCCGAACAACTCGACGGTGTCCTTGCGGACGATCACCGGGAGCGAGTCTACTGTGTTCTTCAGGTTCGGCAGCCCGCGCTTCTCGGCCTCCTTGTGCCACTCTTCGCTGTACCCGTCGCCGTTGAACAGCACTTTCTTCGATTCCTTCAAGATGCCCGACATCAAATCCTGAATGGCCTTGAGCAACTGCGCCTTCCCCCTCGCCGCCTCGGGTTCGAGCTTCGTCGCGATGAAGTCGAGCGACTCCGCGACGATGGTGTTCAGCACGGTGTTCGGGCCGGCGATGCTGAAACTGGAACCCACGGCGCGAAACTCGAACTTGTTACCCGTAAAGGCGAACGGCGAGGTGCGGTTGCGGTCGCCCGCGTCGCGTGGGAGCTTCGGCAGAACGCTCACGCCGACTTCCATGAAGCCGCCGGGCAGCGTTGTCTCGGGCTTGCCCTTCTCCAACTGGTTCATGATGTCTTGAAGCTGATCGCCCAGGAAGATCGACATGATCGCGGGCGGGGCTTCGTTTGCGCCGAGGCGGTGATCGTTACCGGCGCTGGCGACCGTGACGCGAAGCAACTCAGGGTACTTCGCAACGGCGCGAATGACCGCCACGCAGAACACGAGGAACTGCGCGTTGTCGTGCGGCGTGTCGCCCGGGTTGAGCAGGTTCTCGCCGCTATCGGTGGACATGCTCCAGTTGTTGTGCTTGCCGCTCCCGTTGATGCCCGCGAACGGCTTCTCGTGCAGCAGGCACACCAGACCGTACTTCTCGGCCGTCCGCCGCATCACGTCCATGCAGAGTTGGTTGTGGTCGGTCGCGAGGTTCGCGTCCTCGAAGATCGGCGCGATCTCGTACTGGCTCGGCGCGACCTCGTTGTGTCGCGTCTTCACTGGGATGCCGAGCTTGAACATTTCGGCTTCAGACTCGGACATGCACGCAAGCACCCGCTCGGGAATCGTGCCGAAGTACTGGTCTTCGAGTTCCTGGCCCTTCGACGGCTTCGCGCCGAAGACGGTTCGCCCGCAGTTGAGCAAGTCGGGGCGCGAGTAGATGAAGTTCTTGTCGACCAGGAAATATTCCTGCTCCGGGCCAACGGTCGCGAACACCTTCACCGCTTCGTTGTTGCCGAACACCTTCAGGATGCGGAGTGCCTGTGTGGACAGCGCCTCCATGCTGCGAAGCAACGGCGTCTTCTTGTCCAGCGCTTCACCGGTCCACGAGACGAACACCGTGGGAATCACCAGTGTCGCGCCGTTTGGAGACTCGCGGATATACGCGGGCGAGGTCGGATCCCAACCGGTGTAACCGCGAGCCTCGAACGTGGCGCGGATGCCGCCGGAGGGGAAACTACTCGCGTCCGGTTCGCCCTTGATGAGTTCCTTGCCGCTGAACTCGGCTACGCCGCTCCCGGTGCCGTTCGGGGCGAGGAAACTGTCGTGCTTCTCGGCCGTCAGGCCGGTCATGGGCTGGAACAGGTGGGTGAAGTGGGTGGCCCCGTGTTCGAGCGCCCAGTCCTTCATTGCGCTCGCGACCGCGTCCGCGACCGCCGGGTCGGTGAGTTGCGCCCCGAGTTTGATCGTCTTCTGCAGCGCCTTGAACACCGGCTTGGGCAACCGGGCTTTCTGTACCTCTTCACTGAACACAAGCGTGCCGAACAGTTCTTTCAGGTGCGCGGTGTGGAAGTCGAGTTGGTTGAGTTCGTACTCGGTCGTCGCGATGGCTTGAATCGCGGCCTGACGGGGGGTCGTCATCGGGAAAGGCTCCTTGTGGCGTCGCATGGCGCGACAACGGTTTTGGTAACGGCGCGCACCGCGACACGGCCTTGGGAGATCACGCGAGCGGTTGGGCTGGTCGGGGAGAGGATACTCAGGTTATAAGCCCTATTCCAAGTACGGCAAGAAGCCGGGTCAGCCGCGAGCCGAAGGCGAGCGTCAGGCGGAGATATCATGCGCACGATTGCTGTAATCAATCAGAAGGGCGGGGTCGGCAAGACGACCACGACCGTCAATCTCGCGGCGGCCCTCGCGCTCGCCGGCAAAAGAGTTTGCGTAATCGACATGGACCCGCAGGCACACGCCAGCACGCACCTCGGCGTCGAACCGGACGGCACCATTCCGTCGTTGTATGACGTGCTGGTTTCCAACAAGCCGTTGGCCGAGGTGCGCCGGTCGGTGAGCGAGAACCTGAGCCTGATTCCGTCGGATATCAACCTTGCAGCGGCGGAAGTAGAACTTGCGGGCATCGTCGGTCGCGAAGTGATCCTTCGTGAAGCGATGGCGGTCGATTCGCACGAAGCGGATTACGTGCTGCTAGACTGCGGTCCGTCGCTTGGCGTACTGACGCTGAACGCGCTCGCAGCGGCCGACGAGGTGTTCATTCCGCTACAACCGCACTTCCTCGCGCTGCACGGCTTATCGAAACTGCTCGAAACGACCGCGCTCGTCGCGCGCCGGATCAACCCGAAACTGACCGTGTCGGGGGTCGTCGTGTGCTTGTACGACGCAGCCACCAAGCTCGCGCAGGAAGTGGTGATGGACCTGACTGCGTTCCTCACGCGGAGCCGCGGCGCGAACGTGCCGTGGGCGAACTGCAAGGTGTTCGACACGAAGATCCGCCGGAACATCAAACTCGCGGAGTGCCCGAGCTTTGGGAAGAGCGTGTTCGGCTACGCGTCCAAGAGCAGCGGCGCAGCCGACTACGCGGCGCTCGCGAACGAGGTGATGGGCGGGACCGCGCCCGTGGTGTTGGGGCCGCTGAAGATCCGTGTGCCGGTAGAAACGCCGTCGCGTCAGACAACGGTAGAGCCTGTGGTGGCGTAGCCACTCCACATCGCGGTTTAGCGCCCGCCCCGCAGGGGCGGCTCTTCCCACACCGAGACAACCGCCGCGGGGCGATCTATTCCATCGGTGGCGGAACCTCTTCCTTCGGCGCCGCACCTCCACCCTTCGGGTGGAACTGCTTGTGCATCGCCTTCAACCGGTCGCGGTCCACGTGCGTGTAGAGCTGCGTCGTCGTGATCGATGCGTGCCCGAGCAACTCTTGCACCGTGCGCAGGTCCGCGCCGCCGGACAACAGGTGCGTCGCGAAACTGTGCCGCAGCGTGTGTGGGCTGACCGTCTTCGGCAACCCGGCACGCTTGCAATACTTCTTTACCAGCGTCCACAGGTGAATGCGCGTCAGCGTGCGCCCGCTCTTGCTCAGGAACACTTCGCTCGCGCCGTCGGGGTCACGGGCGCCTTCTTCGGGTGTACCCACGAGGTACGACCGCAACGCTGCGACCGCGTGCCGGTTCAGCGGCACCACGCGTTGCTTGCTCCCCTTGCCCACACACTTGCAGAACGCGGCGTCAAGGTACAAGTTGTTGAGTTGGAGGGTCACCACCTCGGTCGCGCGGCACCCGGTCGCGTAGAGCGTTTCGAGCATCGCGCGGTCGCGGAGGTAGAACCGGTCGCCCGCCTGCGGGGCCAAGATGAGCGACTCCACCGCGGTGGGCGGCAGCACTTCGGGAACGCGCTCCCACAGTTTCGGTGAGCCGAGTAGGTCCACGGCCGTGGCGTCGGCGCGCTCTTCGAGCCGCAGGAACCGGTAGAACATTTTGAGTGCGACGAGGTGCCTCGCAATGCTCGGAGCCGCGAGTTCCTCTTCGTGCATGAATGCGACGTACCGCGCCAGGTCTTTCAGCTTCGGTTTGGTGTAGTCGGGGAGTTGAACGAGCGCGATCCACTTCGCGTATCGGTCGAGGTCGCGACCGTAGGCGAGGAGGGTGTTCTCCGCCAACCCGCGCTCGGCCTGGATGTAGTGGCGGAAGGAAACGATGTCCGACCGCAGCTCGGAGAAGGACACTGCGTCACCCCCGGTTCAGTACCCGGTCCAGCACCCAACACCCGCGGACGTGGGTGTTC
>SXID01000244.1 GCA_005772955.1 Planctomycetia bacterium | reverse complement strand
CCACGATCAACGGCGAAGGGCTTCAGCACGAGGACGGTCATAGTCACCTGATGGCGCTGACCATTCCGACCTGCCGCACCTACGACCCAGCCTACGCCTACGAACTCGCAGTCATCATCGAAGAAGGCATCAACGCGATGTACGTACGCGGCGAGGAGTGCTTCTACTACCTCACCGTTTACAACGAAGCATACGACATGCCGCCGATGCCTGGCGAGCATGTGCGGGACGGCATCATTCGCGGGCTGTACCGGGTGAAATCCGTGAAGCCAGACGGCTCGAAGATCGAAGTGCAACTGCTTGGCAGCGGCGTCATTCTGAACGAGGCGCTCCGCGCACAACAGATCCTCGCCGAGAAGTACGGCATCGGCAGCACGGTGTACAGTGCGACGAGCTACCAGATGCTCCGCAAGGACGCGCTCGAGTGCGAGCGCCACAACCGGTTGCATCCCGACGCGGTGCCGAAGGTGCCTTACGTCGCGCAGGTGCTGGGGCAGACAAAGGGTCCGATCGTCGCGACGAGCGACTACATGCGGGCACTGCCGGAGCAGGTCGCCCCGTACCTGAGCGGTCGGATGGTCGCGCTCGGCACCGACGGCTTCGGCCGTTCCGAGACACGGAAGGCGCTCCGCCGGTTTTTCGAGGTGGACGCGGAACACGTCGCGGTTGCGGCGCTGTCCTCGCTGGTCCAGCGTGGGGAACTCGACGCCGCGACCGTGAAGAAGGCGGTCGCGGACCTCGGTATCAGCCCCGACGCGCCGCACCCGTGGACTGTCTAACCAACAAGGATGAAGGATGAAGGATGAAGGATGAATCAAAAGTCTTGGTTCATCCTTCATCCTTCATCCTTCATCCTTTTCTGAGGTAACTGATGGAAATCGTGCTTGCGAATCCGGGTGAGGGGATCGAGGGCGGGACCGTGACGGCGGTGCTGGTGAAGGTGGGCGACGCGGTGAAGGCCGGTCAGATGCTGATCGAGGTGAGCACCGACAAGGCGTCGATGGAAGTTATCGCCGAGAGTGACGGCGTGGTTGAGACCGTGCACGTCAAGCCAGGCGACAAGGTCGCCGTCGGCGGCAAACTCGTCACCGTGAGCGGTGCGAAGGCGGTCGCTCCGTCGCCGCAAGCCGCGCCCAAGCAACAGGCGGGTGATGGCCCCCGTTCGCCGCAGAAGAGCGAGAACGCTTCGGTGGACATCGTGCTTGCGAACCCGGGTGAGGGGATCGAGGGCGGGACCGTGACGGCGGTGCTGGTGAAGGTGGGCGACGCGGTGAAGTCCGGTCAGATGCTGATCGAGGTGAGCACCGACAAGGCGTCGATGGAGGTTATCGCCGAGAGTGACGGCGTGGTTGAGACCGTTCACGTCAAGCCGGGCGACAAGGTCGCCGTCGGCGGCAAACTCGTCACCCTCAAGACCAGTGACGCGGCGCGGTTGTCGCCGCTTGCGGCCTCTCGGGAGCCTGCGCCCCAACCAACCACCGCGAAGCCGCAAGCGGCGACGACCACGCAACCCATCGCCAACGGCGCGACCAAAACGCACGTTCCCGCCGGACCAGCGACGCGGAAACTCGCGCGCGAACTCGGTGTCGGACTCGCTGAAGTGAAGGGCAGCGCACGCGGCGGGCGTGTCACGCTCGACGACGTGAAGGGGTACGTCCGCACGGAGCGTCAGCAACCCAAGGGTGCCGGTGGCGTGGTCGGCGGAGTCATCGTGAACGCCTTCGCGCTACCGCCACTGCCCGACTTCGCGAAATACGGCCCGGTCGAAGTGACCGATGTCGCCACCATTCGACAGACGATCGCGAAGAACCTCACCGCCGGCTGGCGGACCATGCCGATGGTCACGCAGCACGATCTCGCGGACATTACCGACCTCGAAGCCGGGCGCAAACGCATCGTGGATGCGATGCCGAAAGGGTCGCCCAAGATCACGATGACCGTACTCGCGATCAAGGCGTGTGTCGCGGCGCTCAAGGAGTTCCCAAGGTTCAACAGCAGTTATGACATGAACGCGGGGAAACTGATCATCAAGAAGTATCTCCACATCGGGATCGCGGTGGACACGGAAGTGGGCTTGAAGGTGCCGGTGATCCGCGACGCGGACAAGAAGAGCATCCGCGACCTCGCGACGGAAATCTCGGCGGTCGCGGAGAAGGCGCGCACGAACAAGCTCGCGATCGACGAGATGCGAGGCGGCACGTTCACCATTACGAACCTCGGTGGCATCGGCGGCACCGCGTTCACGCCAATCGTGAACTACCCCGAAGTTGCGATTCTCGGTCTGTCGAAGTCCGCGCTGCAACCCGTCGTGAAGGACGGACAGATCGTTGCGCGACTGATGATGCCTCTGAGCCTGACCTACGATCACCGCGTCATCGACGGCGCGGATGGGTGCCGGTTCACGGTGCGCCTCGCGCAACTCTTCAGCGACCCGCTGCGGTTGCTGATGGAAACGTGACACCCGCGTTTCGCGTGCGACCCGGAGGGGTGTCAACGCCCCTCCGGGTCGCACGCGAAACACGGACACGCAAACCATCCTATTCACTGCTCAGGCTGTCGCTTCTTCTTTGCCTTTGGCGACGCATCCAACGACTCGACCTCGCCGCGCACGCCCATCAGAAACGAATGCACGTGCGGGATTCTGAGCGGCGCGAGACCGAGTTCTTCGGCGAGTGCCGGGAGCGTTGTCTTGAACCACTGCGTGAGATCGTCGCGGAGCGCGTGCGCGAACGTCGTGTGATCGCGCTTCTCCTCGTTGAGTTTCGGATTCGCGTCGTAGGGGTAGTAGTCCGCGCCAAGGTACTTCGCGTAAGCACCGCAGTCGCGGTGCTCGACGATGTACACGTCTTCAAACTTCCCGCCGGTTAACTCGACTACGACCTTCATGTGTTCTTCGAGCATCGCGCGCCAGGGGCGGAAGTCCGGGCGGCCACACTGCGGCTCCGGGTACTTCGCGATCTCCCCCGTCAAGCACAGCCCGGTGCCCGCGAACGCGATGTGGTAATAGCGGTTCGTCAGATTGTCGTGGTCGAGGAACCGCACCAGGTCGTCCAGGAGTCGGCAGTCGATGCAACTGATCACAAGGACGAACTTCCGCGGCGCGGGTCCGTCGTCGAGGTAAGCACGCTGCGTGCTGTGTGTGGGCATGGGAACCTCAGGGTGAAGGCGTCTGACGAGTTTACACCACCGGCGCGGAAGTGTGAACATTCGCGGAATTCGCTCGCCGAGGGGTTCCGCTTCGTGTTGGTGGCGGGCATACTTTCTATAACGCTCGCATTCTCCGCCAGAGGGCTGCCATGTTTGACTCTCGTCCGCTCGCTGCCGTTGCGCTCACGGTGTCCGTGTTTGCCATCGCGGTCGCGTTTCAGAAGGTCGATCCCGCGCCGATCGCGGACCCCGGTCCGACGCTGGTCACGACTTCTGCCCCGCAATACTGGAAGGGCAACCTTCACACGCACACGCTCTGGAGCGACGGCGACGACTTCCCGGAGATGGTCGTCGATTGGTACAAGCGGAATGGCTACCAGTTCCTCGCTCTCACCGAACACAACGTCCTCGCGGAGGGCGAGAAGTGGGTGGATTCGGAAACGAACGCGACCCGCAAGTCCGCCGTCGCTAAGTACCAGAAGCGGCTCGGCGAGAAGTGGCTCGAAACGCGAACCGCGAAGGACAAGAAGCAAGTGCGGCTCAAGCCGCTCAACGAGTTTCGTTCGCTCTTCGAGGAACCGGGGAAATTCCTGCTCATCCCCGCTGAGGAGATCACTCACAGTTACGCGAAACGCCCGGTTCACATGAACGGCATCAACATCCGCGACACTATCAAACCCATCGACGGCAAGGACGCGGTTGAAACGGTGCGCATCAACGTGCGGCAGGTGAACGAACAGCGCACGAAAATCAGCCGCGTGATGATCGCGTTCCTCAACCATCCGAACTTTGGGTGGGGCGTGCGAGCCGAAGAAATGTTATTGGCCGACGAGTTGCGCTTCTTCGAGGTGTTCAACGGGCACCCCGGCGTGCGGAACTACGGAGACGCGCAACATGCTTCGACAGAGCGCATTTGGGACATCACGCTCGCATTACGCCTCGGGAAGCACAAGCTTCCGCTTGTGTACGGACTCGCGACCGACGACTCGCACGGTTACCACGAGTACGGCATCGGCAAGGTGAACCCGGGTCGCGGGTGGGTGATGGTGAAGGCGCCGTTCTTGACAGCCGAAGCCGCGGTGAAGGGACTCGAAGCCGGCGACTTCTACTCGACCACTGGCGTCGTGCTGAACGAGATCACTCGCGACGGCGATCAGCTCAAGATCGCGATCAAGACCGAAGCGGGCGTGACGTACAAGACGGAGTTCGTCACGACGCTGAAGGACACCGACCTGACCGGCACGGCGAAGGTGATCAAGGACAAGGACGGCAAGGAAACGCCGGTGACAGGCGATTACTCCGCAGACATCGGTAAGGTCGTGGCGACGTCGAACGAGGCCAACCCAACCTACACGCTCACCGGCAAGGAACTGTACGTTCGCGCGAAGGTGACGAGCAGCAAGCCGCACCCGAACCCCTACGCGAAGGGCGACGTGGAAGTCGCCTGGACGCAACCGGTTGTGCCGTGACGTGCCGAACCGCCGGCTTACGTCGGCAGTTCGACGCGGGAAGTCCTGTACCGGAAGTCGCAGTGCGCTGCGCCTTCCATGAGGGTCTGCGTGCGAGCAAACGCGATGTCAGGGTTGAACCCGTCGATCATGGCGGCGTCACGTGCGCACGAGAGGAGACCGCCGAGGTCAGCGAATCCGAGCCGCGCGTACATCTCCGCGAACCGGCATCGGGTCACGTCGAACTCGAACGCTTCCGCGTCATCGCGCAACACGGTCAGTTCCAGCGCGCCACCTTCCGTCCACTTTTCGATCGTCTGCCTGAGGTGCGCGAGGTCGTTGCCGCTCGCGGCTGCCGTGCACCCGGCTTGCTTCGCCAACTCGCGGACCACGCCGCCGATGATTTCTCGGGCGCGTGCTTCCCCCACTTCTGTTGCGAACGCTCGGAACAGTGGCGCGATCACGCCCGCTTCGATCTCGCGCTGTTGAAGCAAGGGCAGGGGAGTCATGTGATGACTACTCTCACGCGGCTTGTTGTGCCGTGCGGGCACCCCACAGTTCGTTCAGTTCAGAGGCGTGGACCGCGTTCAGCGCCATCAGGATCGGCGGCTGTCCCTCGGCGAGGAGCTTCTGGTAGATCCGGCCCTCGCGGAGGTCGCGGTCGGACACCCACACATCCCACGGGACTTCTTCGCACACGCATCCGAGGAAAGGGCGCAGCGCACGGTCCACGAACCACACGCTGAACACGCCCTCGCGCCGCTTGATCTTCGGCCACACGTCGGGGTGTCGATCCCACATCTGGAGATACGCCTCTTGTACCTCAGTGACCCGCAGGCGCTCGGTCGGTTCGACGCCGAGCAGTACGAGCGACCACGCCACCCGCGAGAACGGCACCACTTCCGACGCTTGCTGACCGCACTCGACCATGTGGGCGATCGCGTCAAAAGTCGAGGGCAGGTCCGGGCGGGCGCTCAGGTTGACGCGGATGTACCGCCCGAACAGAGGCTCACGCGGTGATGGCCGCTCGTACCCCCGTGCCCACACGTGTTGTGGTATGTCCATGGACGACTCCCTCCGTCGAAACGGTTCCCGCGCACTCAGCGGGATGATTTCAGTGCTCAGGATGCTCCCGCTCATAGCCAGCGGGCGTGTGCCGAGCAAGAAAAAAGGGCACGAATTGCGCGTCAAGATCGACTTCAGAAACGGTTACAGCCGGACCGACAGGCTGTCGCCCTCATTGTCGTTTTCGGTTCCGAACCACGCGAGCGGATCTACGCGATAGTACGCGGAAAGCAGGTCGTACATTTCCGCGTGCAACCCCTTCAGATCCGCTGGGCGGCAGTAGAACGCTTCGGTCGCGTCGGCGAAGAACTCCATCTCGTCGTCGGCCGCGTGCGGCGTAAAGAACGTGTCCGCGCCACTCTTCACCGCTCGACGGTGGTCCTCGAACGCGACAGTCATCACGTACCGCCACCGAGTTTCGAGCGGGCGGTCACCGAGATCCGGTGTGTTCGCGGTGATCCCGTCGCGGAAGTCGAGTTGGTGCGCGAACTCATGAACCACCAGGTTGTACCCGGCATCTGGCTCGCGTGCTTCGGCAAGCACGGTGTCCCACGCGAGGAGCACCGGTCCGCGATCAACCGCCTGCCCCGCGGAGGCGGTGTCGGACAGGAAGTCGTCTTCCCAGTCGTCGCCCGCGACCGGTGTGCGAAACTCCGTAGGGAACACGACCACCTCGCGCACTCGCGGGTAGAAGTCGCGGTCGGAACCGAGCAACAGGAGCGCGGCTTGCGCGGCAATCGTGACACGCATCTCTTCGGTGACGAACAACCCGCCGCGCCCGAGCCACCGCTTCTCCGCGACGAGTACGCGTGTCGTGTTACAGAGACACACTTGTTCGGGTGATGGGAGGCGCGTGTAGTGCCGGACGTTTCGTTCGAGGAACGCGACCCACCGGGGCGGGAACGGTTCCGCGAGGAGTTTCCGCCGCCGCCGCGCGCGGAGCCAGGAGAACAACATACGGCCATTCTACCGACCGAACCGGTCACGCGGGCGGGTCACTCGCGGGCGCTCCGGCCGGTGGCGCTGGTGGGAGTTTCACAAAGAAAAGAAGCATGTTGCGGCCGTACCTCCGGACGTCCCACGCAGGCGGGTCCGGCAGGCGTTCGATCGGGAACCCGTCTTCGGCCTGAATCGTCAGTACGGACTCGTTCGGTGCTTTGGCGAGAAGCACGTTCACGAGTGTCAGGAACTCTTCCGCCTTTTCACTCAGATCCGGGAACGGCGGGCTGAGGAACAGGTTCACGGGATCCTTCGGCGGGAGCCACCGCTCCGCCCACCGATACGCGTCTGCCTTGAGTACCTGCACCTTGTCACCGACGCCGAAGTCCTGCGCGTACTTCTGAATATCGCTCGTCTGGCGTGGGTCTTTCTCGATCAGCCTCGCGGACGTGGCGCCGCGGCTTACGGCTTCCAGCCCAACCACGCCGGTGCCCGCGAAGATGTCGTAAAACACGCGGTCCGGCACTGCGTTGCCGAGGATGCTGAAAAGCGCCTCACGCACCATCTGCGGGGTGGGGCGCATGCCCTCGTGAACCACGACGGTGAGTTTCCGCCCGCGGAGCGCCCCGGCCACGATCCGAACCTGTGTTTTTTCGAGCATGGTGTCTCAGACACGGTGACAACGGGGAGTGTTCACCAACACCCCTTAAGTTACTATCCGGACGAGGCACAGTCGCTACAAGTCCACTAGCCCGAACTACGCGGCTTTCCCCGGCGCGCTGTCGGCCACAGCCGGCCTTTTCCCGACACGCAGAGCAGGTTATAAGACTTCAGCGGTTTACTCCGCACATACCGAATCGAGGAGGTTTTTCCGATGCGATCCGCTGCCTTCCCCCTGGCCGCTTTGCTGATCGCCGCTTCGGTGGGGTGGGCACAGCCGCCCGCGGTGCCTGGTTCACCAATCGTTGGGCAACCCGTTCCGCCTCCGGCGCGCGTGGTGAAAGCCGACCCGAGACTCGACCCGCATCTGGTCGAGTGGGAAAAGAAGATGACGAACGTAGTCAATCTGCGCACCGAGATCGGGCTGACACGCACCGACGCGGTGTTCAAGAAGCCTACCAACTTCAGCGGTGTGGTACTCTGCATGAAGCCGAACTTCGCGGTGCTGCGTCTCGACAACACCGGCGACCCGACGAAGACCGACTACGAGGCGTACATCTGCAACGGCAAGGCGGTGTACGTCTACAACGGCGTCGCCAAGACGGTCACCGAGTTCAAGCTCCCACAAGGCGGGGCCGGGGTCGATAACCTGATGCTCGACTTCCTCTCCGGGATGAAGGCGAAGGACGTGAAGGAGCGATTCGACATCAGCCTGTTCAAAACCGACGAGAACTACATCTACCTGGACATCAAGCCGCTGCTGGGCAAGGATCAGCGCGAGTTCCAACACTTGCGGCTCGCGCTCTACGGACCGGGAGCGGCCACGTCGAAGTTCGCGTACCTGCCGGCCCAGGTGTACATGCTCAAGCCGAATAACGACACGGAAGTGTGGAAGTTCAACAATCCGCAGGTGGACGTGCCGGGCGTCGAGGTCAAACACTTCCAGTACGTCGAGATCAAGGACAAGGCGTGGAAGTTCCAGCAAGCTCCGCCGGCGCCGATCGGAAATGGCGGGAACATCCCGGCCGGCGGTGCGGTGCGCCCTTGAGAGCAGTAAGCACCAGTCGAAGCCCGCGAAGATTTCGCGGGCTTCACGCTTTTTCTGCTTTCTCATCCCCCTTTCACTGGCTTGGCGTAACGATGTGAACAGCCGACGGGAACTCGTATCCCGTTCCGGCGAACGATTCACCTCTCTCCCATAAGGGGATGTCATGCGAGCGATTCGGTGTCTGGTGGCGGCCGTACTGGCCGCCGGTATCGTGACGGTGGTCGCGGCCCAACAACCGGGCGGCAGGTTCGGCGGCGGTGGCGACGTGAACGCGTTGGTGTTGACCAACGCGGCGCTACAGGAAGACCTCAAGGTCAGCGCTGAGCAGAAGACGAAACTGAAGCCCGCCGTTGAGAAGCAAGAAGCCCTCAACAAGAAGCGCGGCGAAATCTTCGGCAAGGGCGGCAAGGGCTTCGATAAGGACGCGTTCACCGCGTACCAGGAAGAAAGCAAGAAGGTGGGCGAGGAAGTCAAGAAGGTCGTGGATGACACGCTGACCGCGGATCAGAAGAATCGCCTGAAGCAGATTGCCACTCAGGTGATGGGGTTCAACGCGTTCAACGATCCGGAAGCAAAGGGCGGCAAGGGCGGCTTCGGCGGGCCAAGCGAAGCCGACAAGGCCATCATGAAGGAAGTCGGTGCGGCTCTCAAACTGAGCGACAAGCAGAAGAGCACCATCAAGGGCGTCGTTGACGAGTTCAACAAGGAACGCCAGGAAATCAACAAGGAAGCCGGCATCGGCGGCGGTTTCGGGACGAAGGGCAAAGCCCCGGACGAAGAGAAGGTCAAGTCTGCGAACACGAAGATCGCCAAGAGTCGCAAGGAAGCCTGGGGCAAGATCGAAGAAGCCCTCGACGGCACCCAAAAGACCGCGTGGAAGGGTCTCGTCGGCGAACCGTTCGACACGGAAAAGCTCCGCCCGGTTGCCCCGAAGAAGGACTGACCGCTGTGGTCGCTGATTAACCACGAAGCCCGCCCGGCAAACCGGGTGGGCTTTGCTATTGCCACTCATTGCCTCACTTTCCGCTTGACGCCATGACCCGACGACCGCACCCCCGATCGCCTACGAACAGCGGCAGGCTGTCGGTGCGATCGATGCTCTGGTCGATGGTCGACTGCAGGAACGCGCCGTTGCCTGTCTGGGCTTGCCCGCCGGGAAATATCCTTCTCCACCGGGTCCAAATCCTGATTCAGAGGGGGCTTGCGCTGTGGATTTCTATCACGCCCCTCCGGCGGATAGAACTTCTTCCTCATCGATGAGCTTCTGTAACTTTTTGGCGATGGGTGAGATCTTCATGGTTCCGACGGAACCCTCTTGGCGTTGAGCCTTCGTCAACAGCATCGCGAACGCCAAGTGAACGATCTGCACCGCCGCCACGTGCGCACAGAACCGACGCGCACCAACCACGTTCCCGTCATTCAAGCCCCACCTACAACGCTTGCACCCGGCGCGGGCACATCATACCATCCTCTTCACCACATGCGGGAACCGCCGATGGCCCGTAACCTCCAACCAACACGGTCGGGCAACGATGCGAACTGGGAACGCGTGCGCCGCGTGTTCCTTGCCGGGGCGCCGGAGTTCGTGGAAGCGCTTCGTCAGGTCGTATCCCCCCGTGCTCGCCGCGTCCGCGGAGATTTGGTGGAACGATCCGCGCATCGACGCGAAACGGTTCATGATTGCGTACCTCAAACTGCCGTTCAACTCGCCCCGGCGCGAACCGCTCGTGAAGCGGTTGTTCGAGTTCGCGGACACCACGGGCAACGACGCGGTGATGGCCCGGTTTCTCATGGGCTTCGACCGGCTCCGAGGTCACGCTGGACGCGAACGACCGCATCGTGGCGGGCAGGTTTAGAGTTCGTACTTCTACACGAGCGGCTTGCGGAAAGGCCCGTGTCAACACGTGCAAGCGTTCCGCAACAAGGCGCTCGGCGGCACACTCGACACGTGGTTCAAACGATTCACAAGTTATCTGCATTTAGCTCTTGTGGCACAGGCTTTCCAGCCTGCGTTGATGTTTCAAGACACAGGCTGGAAAGCCCGTGCCACAAGAGAAAGGCAAGGGGCTACTGTGACGAAGCCGGTACTGCTCGCGGGGTTGCTCGGCGGTTTCCTCGGTGGCGTAGGCGGTTTCGTGCTGTTGCGGTCGTTCCCGGTGCCTGCGAAACCGCCGGCAGTCGTTGAGACGTCACCGGTCATAGTGGCCGAACCGCTCCCGCAGAGCGCGGCGCGTCCACTCGCGGACCAACTCGTTGCGATGTTGAAGGCCGGGAGGCAAGACGAGTTCTTCGCTCGGGTCCGCCCTGGTTTGACCGAACTGACCGACGAGCAGTTCGATCAGTTCCGACAAGAGATCGTTGCGATGCGCCAAGGCTTCGCGAAGGCGTACGGCGCTCCAGGCGAGTTCGAGTTCGCCCGCGAGACCGTGGTCAGTCCGTCGCTCGTACGGTTCGCCTACGTCGAGAAGTACTCGCGGGGGTGCGTCGCGTGTTTCGTGATTTTTTACCACAGCCCCGCTGGGTGGCAGGTGATGGCATTCAGTTACCACCCGCTCCAGATTGCGTTCAACATGTTGCGCTAATCGCGAGACCGAAGCCAATCGGCCGGCTCCGAGTACTGCGTGAATGCGCACATGAGTGTGTTCGATCGGATTTTCCGGCGCAAGCGTGAACCTGAAGTGGAATCGCCGGCCGCGTGCGATTCTACACCGCGCGAAAGCGGAAGGCTTGGACGCGCAGAACCGCGAAGGGCGCGAGAACTTCCGCGAGTGGCTCGCGGGGAAGAACGCGTTCGTGAACATGATCCGCTCGGACGCCGGCGCGAAGCTGAAAGCCGCGCTGGAAGCATGAGTTGAGAAGACCGAGTAACCAAAAGGCACGAAGGACACAAAGAAGATAAGCGGCAGAGCTCTTGGACACAGCTTTCCCTCCCGTCTTCTTTATGTTCTTCGTGCCTTTGTGGTTAATCTGTCTTCTGCTTCGCTCACTCCCGTCGAGACTCTTATGCGTTTCCTCTACTTGTTCGTTGTCGCGCTCCTCGCGCCAATCGCTTCCGCTGCGGCCAAGCCGAACGTCATCTTCGTGCTCGCCGACGACCAACGGTTTGACACCATCGCGGCGCTCGGCAACAAAGATATTCACACGCCGAACCTCGACAAACTCGTCGGTCGCGGGTTCCACTTTACGAACGCCTACTGCCAGGGCAGCATGGTTCCGGCGGTTTGTGCGCCGAGCCGCACGATGATCCTCACCGGTCGGTCGCTGTTCCGTATTCCCAGCCCCCAGGCGGAGACCTACGACGGTTCGACGCTGGCCGAACCGTTCATCGCGGCCGGCTACGAGACACTGCACGTCGGCAAGCCGGGCAACTCGTTCCGCTTCGCGCATAAGAAGTTCGTGACGAGCTTCGAGATTCCGCACAGGAACGCGCCAACGGCGAAAGCGTGCGCGGACATCATCATCGATCGCATCAAGACTCACTTCACCAAAAACCCGATGTTCTATTACCTCGCGCCCTCGGTTCCTCACGACCCGCGAGTCGCACCGGCGCAGTTCCACAAGCTCTACGACCCAGCGAAACTCACGCTCTCCAAGAACTTCATGAAGCAGCACCCGTTCGACAACGGCGAACTGAACGTTCGCGACGAGAAACTCGCTCCGGTCCCGCGAACCGAAGACGAGATGCGGAAGCACCTCGCCAACTACTACGCCTGTATCAGCAACCTCGACCACGAACTCGGGCGCATTCTCGACGCCCTCGCGAAGGCGAAGCAGGAGGAGAACACCATTGTCGTCTTCACCAGTGATCAGGGTTTAGCCGTCGGTGGGCGTCACGGGTTGATGGGCAAACAGAACCTGTACGAGCACTTCAAGTCGCCGCTCGTGATCGCGGGGCCGGGCGTGCCGAAGGGCAAATCGGATGCGCTTGTGTACCTCTTCGACCTGTTCCCGACGCTGTGCGAGTTCGCCGGCGAGAAGGTGCCGAAGGGCGTGGAAGGCAAGTCGCTCGTACCGATTCTCGCGGGGAAGGAGACGAAGGTGCGGGATCACCTGTTCGCCGCGTACAAAGACGTGCAGCGGATGGTGCGCGACGGGCAGTGGAAACTGATCTGGTATCCGAAGGTCGAGCGGTTCCAGTTGTTCGATCTGAACACCGACCCGGACGAGGTGAAAGACCTGTCCGACAGCGCCGACCACGCTGCCCGTCTGAAGGACATGCGCGCACTCATGGCCCGCGAACAAAAGACGTGGGGCGATACCGCGCCGCCCGTGAAGTGACCTGCCTTCAGCGTAGACCGATCGCGCTGCGAGCGATGCGCGACTGGAGGTTACTCGGATACTCGTTACGCAACACGCACTGTTGAGCAACCGCTCGCGGAGCGAGCGGACTGCCTTGAATACCAACCCTCGGAGTTCCAAATGCGACTGTTTCTCTCTCTAGCTGCGTTCGCGTTCGCGTTTCCCGCGTTCGCGGCCGACCCGAAGCACCCCGGCCACCGCGTCCTCGCGCAGGATAAGGGTCGCGTCGCCATCATCGGCCTCGACGGCAAAGTCGAGTGGGAGGTGGAGTGCAAACACAACTCGCACGACATCGCGCTCCTGCCGAATGGCAACCTGCTGCTCCACACCGCGTCGACGGTGATCACTGAGATGACGCCGAAGAAAGAAGTCGTGTGGAAGTACGAGGCGCGTCCGAAGGAGGGGTACAAGGGCCGCGTTGAAGTTCATGCGTTCCAGCGACTCGTGGATGGCAACACAATGGTCGCGGAGAGCGGCAACCGGCGCATCGTCGAGGTAAACAAGGACGGGAAGATCGTTAAGGAGATCGCGCTCAAGGTCGAGAAGCCAGACCCGCACCGCGACACCCGGCTAGTGCGCAAGCTCGACACCGGTAACTACCTCGTGTGTCACGAAGGCGACGGTTGCGTGCGCGAGTACGACGGAACCGGCAAGGTGGTGTGGGAGTACAAGATCGACCTCGGTGGTCGCGCCGCCGCACCCGGTCACGGGCCAGAGGGTCACGGCACTTCGGTGTACGGCGCCTTGCGGCTCGCGAATGGCAACACCGTGATCGCGGGCGGGAACAACAATCGCGTGTTGGAAGTGAACAAGGACGGGAAAGTTGTGTGGAGCATCGACCAGAAGGAACTCGATGGTATCACTCTCGCGTGGGTGACGACGCTTCACGTGCTGCCGAACGGCAACCTGATTGTGGGCAACTGCCACGCGGGCCCGAACAACCCGCAACTCTTCGAGGTCACGCGAGAGAAGAAGGTGGTCTGGAGTTTCAAGGATTTCAAGACGTTTGGTGACAGCACGGCGACGGCGCATGTGCTGGACATCAAGGATGTGAAGCGGTGAACGCGGACGCAACGGCGCCCAGATGTTCGGGGCGTCTTCGCGATTCTCAGTTGATGGACCAACTGAACACGTTCGGCCCGGACTCGGTGACTTCGATCGTTTGCGTGCTTTTGGTGTTGTAGTTCGGCGGAATCCGCTCCTTCGCCGGCACCGAAGCGCCGGCCGCGATCTGCTCTGGCGTTCGCTGCCCGATTCCCTTCGGGGAACTGATCCGCACTTGGTAAGTGCCCGGCTCAAGTCCCTGTGGCGATGCGATCTCGAACGTTCCGTTGGTGATGACCGCGCCGCCCGCCGGCCCCGGCGGGTTGGTGTACAGGAAGGTGATCGAGCCGCTATCCAACGGCTCGCCTTTGTAGGTAACCGTCCCGGACACGGGTTTGAGCTTGGTTCCAGAGCCGCAACCCGCGACCAGAACCGCCGCGAACGCCGCGACAACGAGCGTGAGCCTGTAACGCTGGGTCATGTTAGTTCGCCACCACTTCGCCGCCCTGACTCGTGCTCAGTGCTTGCCAGGCGCTTGGTTGAATACTGTTGGAAATGAAGCGCACGCTCCCATCGCCCATCACCGAGTTCACGCCGCCCGTGTGGCGGCTGCGCGAGCCGAACACGTACCCGTTCGTGCGAAACGCGCACGGCGGGTTCGGTGGGTTCGTATCGCACCAGGACGCATCGCCCCACGACAGGTCGGGGGACGTGTCGTTGGGTCGGATCGAAGTGACGAACCCGGACCCGCTGCCCCACCAGGTAAGGCCGCGTAAGTCGCGCCTCTGCCCCTGGATCAGTTCGGACGCCAAGAGAGTCGAACTCGTGCCGTCTGTGATGTGGGTGAGAGGAATCGGTCGGCCGCGCGTGAACGGCGCGCCCAGAAACGTCAGCCCGTTGTAGGTCGTTGTCTGCCAGTTCGCGGATTCGTCGATACTCGTATTCCCGAAGTTCGCCGCGTAGTTGTGGTAAGTCGCGCTCTGGCCGTTGGCCGGCCAACCACCCGTGTTGGGATTGTCGCTTGGGCAGAGCAGGGTCTTGATCTGCTTGCCCGTCGCACCGTTCAAGTTGTCGGCGTGGTAATAAGTGCGACCGCCTGAGATGCCGTAGTCGAAATAGATATTCTGGATCGCGTCCTGTTCGATGTGCGGCAGGATGGCCACTTGCCAGGTGCCCTGGCCCCAGTAGGGTGTGGCGTCCGCGACACCAGGGGGCAACTTCCCGCTGGTTTCGTGGAAGTTGTGCATCGCGAGGCCGAGTTGCTTCAGGTTGTTCTGGCATTTCATGCGTGCGGCGGCTTCGCGTACCTTCTGTACGGCCGGTAGCAGAAGCCCGATGAGAATCGCGATGATCGCGATCACCACGAGCAATTCAATGAGCGTGAATGCACCGCGACGGGTCTGGGGGGGAGAGCAGGCACGGCAAGGACTCCGTCTCAGGAATGAATTGCACGTTACGGGTTCCGAAACGCTTTCAATGGGAGCATAGACGAGGAAAGTTTGAATGAGAGGAACGAATGAACCGAATCGCGGGGTGGGCGTTCGCGATCGTCTCCCGGAGTGATGCGGTAGGGCACTCACGGGACCAACTGGTTCTTGCCGTTGTCGAACTTCTTGTGACAGGCGTTGCAGTGATTCAGCATCGCCTCGTACGCCTTCTTCGACGCGGGGTAGTCTTTCGCCTTGGCCGCCTTGACCATATCGGCGCCGGCGTCGCGGGACGCGACGCTGTACTTGGTCCACTCGTCGGCGTCCTTTTCTGGCTTACGCAACAGGAGCAGGTTCCCGCCCTCGGCGAGGATGAGCGCGTCTCCGCGAATCGCCTTCCATCCCGCGTTGTCCTTCGGCTCGGCGATCATGACCAACTTCAGGCGCTTGTACGGCCCCTGGAACACGCCTTCCATGAAGTCATGCATACTGGTCGGCACCGGCACGAGGGCTGGAGCCTTGTCCGCGTCGCGAGCCGGTGCGGGCGCGGTGCCGAACAGACTGCCCAAACCGACAACGAGCGTCAGAGAAGTGAAGCACGTGAGCAGGCGCATTCTTGAGTCTCTCCGTTGGGGAAGAGCTGTCAAGGATACAGCATATCCACCTTGCGCAGCGGTGGACACGGGCGCGGTTATTTAGGCCGTTCCGCCACACACACGATGCAGTCCGACGCGCGTGCGGCGTAGCATACCCACGCGCCGAGCCGCGCCGCGGGCTTCCACTTGAGTACCTTCGTGAGCAATCCGCGGCAGCCGTCGCGCTCGGCGCGCGCCGCGCTGGATCTCATCCAGTCGCTGTGTCGCAACTGGCGCACTGGGTCTGGGCGGAACCCCGCGGCACTAACCATTGCTGTAAGCGTGTGCGGGGTGAAGTGTGTGAGGTGTCGCGGAAGGTCCAGCCCGAACCATGAGCGCCCGAATACGTGATATGGCAGGCTCGCGATGTTCGGTGTCGCGAGGATGATCTTTCCGCCCGGTACGAGGAGCTTGTACGCTTCGCGTAGCAGTTCGAGCGGGCGGTGAACGTGTTCGAGCGAGTGCCACATGGTCACCACGTCGAACGAGCCTGGGCGCAATTCCGGGTGCGGCAGCGTGCCGACCAGTGCCGTCAGTCCGAGTCGTTCGCGCGCTTGTTCAACCGCGCCGATGGACGCATCGAGACCAGTCACGTTCCAGCCCTGATCGGCCATTGTCTTCAGGAAACCTCCCACACCACAGCCGAAGTCGAGCAACCGTCCGGGGCCAGTCCACGGCAGCACGCCGCGGCGTTCTGGGCACGGTCGCCCGGACACCCGCGCCCACAACGGCCGCGCTCGGCGCGAACGCCGCATCTGGGTGGGTCGACGGTGCGGCTGGTAGTCTGTCGGGTAGAACCGCGAAATGGTGCGTTCGCTCGGGCGCGGGTTGGTGTAGATGAGTGAGCAGCAGGCGCAGCGCACCACCGCAAACACCAGCCCGGTTCCAGGCGCTGGGAGCGGGTCCGGTGCTTCCAACACGGGCACGCACGCATCGGCGCCGCAGAGAGGGCAGGGCGTCTCTTCCCACGCGACATTCGGCCCGGTGGCGTGCGCGTCTGTGGGAAGGGGGGTGAGTGAGACGCGGTTCAGCATGTGCAGTTCTATCTGTGAACCTTCAACGGGACGCTCGACCAAACTTACCCCGACACGGTTTTCCGCGTCAACCGCACCTGGGATCGCGGGTAGAATATCCACCCTACCTCTCAGGAGTCGTGCGATGAGAACGGTTCGCTGGTGTATCACGTTGTGCGCGGTAGTGGTGTGCGCCAGCGCGACAGGGCAGGACAAGAAAGACAACAAGCTCCCGGACGCGGTACTCAAGGCGCTGGAGAAACCCGGTGAACTCGAAGTGTACTCACTCGACGGGGAGGCGAAGGAGGGCGGCGACTGGCACAAGTGGAGGGTGCTCGGCAAGACGACCGTGAAGGCCGATGACGCGAAGAAGGCCGCCGCCGCGCTGAAGAAGGGCGTGGAGGAAGGCGAGAGCGGCGCTCGGTGCTTCATCCCGCGACACGGAATCCGCGTCGTCCACGACAAGAAGACCTACGACTTCGTCATTTGCTTTGAGTGTCGCTGGGTGTACGTGTTCACCGACGCGAACGACAAGCCGCATCTGTTCATGATCTCGGAGTCGCCGCAGAAGCCGCTCAACGCGATCCTGACCGCGGCGAAGGTGCCGCTGGCGAAGCCGGAGAAGCCGGAGAAGCCTGAAAAGTGAAGTCGTTTTTCGCGTAGTCGTGACTCGAAGAGGAGCGGGACGTTCGCGCACTCCTTCAGGGCTGAAACTACGCGAGGGTCTATCGCGCAGTCTTCGCGATGTTCTCGGGCCAATCCAGATCGCTGCCGGCCTTCGTGAGTTGCGCCTGGAAGTCCGCGAGTGACTTCGCGTCCTTGCGAACCTGGCGCGGAACCTTTTTCTTTGCGATACAGAACGCGACCAGTTCGCCGACCGCTTCGCCGATGCTCCACTCGACTGGGTGCAGTCGGTAACAGCCGTTCGTGATGTGCGTGGTGCCTATGTTCTTACACGCGGGGAGCAGGTTCTCGACTCGTTCCGGGATGAGCGCGCCGAGCGGAATCTGGAACGGTAGCGAACTCACGTCGATGTAGTTATCGCCGCCCGAAGAAGGGTGTAAGTCGATGCGGTAGCTGCCGGTGCCGACGCTGTCCGCGAACTTCTCCGCGGTGAACTCGCCCGGCCTCCTGCTGAGCATCTTCGCTCGCGCATCGACGCCGACGTGATTCTCGGTCACGGTGAACATCGCCTTGATGCGCCGGCTCTCGCGGACGTAGGGCGCCATCGCGAAGCCGTGCGTTTCTTCGGTACCGCACACGTCCCCGCGCAACCGCAGCCCCTTCCAACCCTGTTTCTTTCCGCCGGGGTGCAGGGCTTCCGTCTGCATCCAATAGAGGAGGCACTCACTGAGGACGCGAGCGTCGGCGTGGTGAGTCACCGCGTCCCTGCCGTTGCCGTAGAGGTTGCCGAGCCAGTAGTCGTTTTGCGGCCAGTTCACCAGGCACACGTCGGAGACCCCGCTGTTGGCTGCGAAGTTATTCTTCGCAACGATGCGACGGTAAGTCCACAGGTTCAGTCCCTTCGTCGCCGCGCCGGTCGGATCGAAGCCGACTGCACGCGGTTTCAGTGTGATCGGGTCGGACATCTCCCACGACAGCAGATTGCCCGGCCACGCGGGAGTCATCTTCGGAATGTAGTCGCGCCACTGTTTGTACCAAGTTGGCCGTTCGATGGTGTTGTCCTTGTCCGCCTCGTGGTCTATCGCAAAGCAGACGGTGAACGCCTGGTGGTTGTGGGGCTGCACGCGGTCGGGCGCGTGCGGTTCCTTCGTGTCGCGGTTCGACTCCGCGCCGGTGACGTGTTCGACTTTCCCGAGCGCCAGCAGGTCGCCGGTTTCGGTCGCGTCCACAAAGTACGGCGCGCTTAGTAAGAGTTGTCGCCGGCCGCGCGGGTTGCCAACGACCCACACGATCGTCTCGCGTTCCACCCCCACACTCACCGGAACGAACGGCTGAACCAGCTTCACGCGGCCCGCGGTGATGTGCGGCGCGAGCATCTCTAACAGCACCGCAAGCGCGACCCGCGGCTCGTGACACAGTTTCGACACGCTGCCGAGGCCGGGGTTGAGGAGCGGGTTCTTCGCGGCATCTTCGGTGAGGGAGTAGTTGCGCTTGTAGTAGTCGCGGACCTTGTTGCGGAAGGTGCGGTAGGTCTTCGTGCTGCCGCGTTCTTCGATCCACGGGTGTTCGTCCGGCGGCACCGCTTGCGACGTGAGTTGCCCACCGATCCAGTCGTACTCCTCCGTGAGAATCACCTTCAAGCCGTTGCGCGCCGCCGCGAGCGCGCACGCGACCCCGCCCACGCCGGCGCCGATAATCGCGATGTCGGCTTTCAGTTCCAGCGGAATCGGACGATCATCGCGCGAGTAGGCCGGCAAGAGGTGCGCGAACGGCGTGAAGGCCGAGAGCGAAAGGAACGCGCGACGGTTCATAACGACGGCTCCGACGGGGCGACATGTCCCCCAGAATATCGGTTCGCGTGCCCGATCGAAAGCACCCGTTTGAATGGGCGAGCGCGAATGTCATTGATGAGAACCGGAATGGGGGTTACCCTGCTCACTACCGGTTACTGTGGTTACCCTCAGTATGGACCAATCATGGCCAAAGCACCTTCGTTCAGTCCGTTGCAACTGTTTTCGCCGATCCAGTTGATCTTCTGCCTGATCCTGTTCTTCCTGCCGTGGATCGAACTCCAGTGCTCGCTGCCACCCGAGCTGCTCAAGGACGCGCCGAAAAGCGGACTCGAGTCGATGAAGAAGGATGGAGTGGATCCCAGCAAACCTATTTCGATGCTCACGCAGAGCGGGCTTCAGATCGCCACCGGCGGTTCGTCGCCTTCATCGGACATGGAGAAATTCAGCAAGTCGATGGCGAAAGGCATGGGGGGCGAACCCCAGGCCAAATCTTCGGCGAAGAAGAACAAGGACGACGACGTCAAGGGTGCCCCGCTGATGTACCTGTTCCCGGTCGCGCTGATCGCGGGGATCGTGCTCGGGTGTCTCCCCTGGCAGAGCCTGGCACGGCGGCTCATTCTCGCAGGCTGTTGCATGGGGGCGTTTGGTGTTGTCGGGTTGCAGGCCCTCATGGGCTTCCCGATGGAGAAGGAAATCGCAAAGCAGAAGGATCAAATGAAGGGCATGGGTGGCATGGGCGGCTTGGGCGGCGCGCCACCCAAGGGCAAGACCGACACGAAGGAGAAGGAACCGGAGATTTTTCGGGTGGCGTGGAAAATCCCACTCTACTTGACGTTATTGCTGCTCCTCGGGGCAGGCGCAACAGCCTTCATCGATGGCGGTTCGTTAGGCGGAAAGAAGAAAACGAAACGCCCCGTCTACGATGACGATGACGACGAGGAAGAGGAAGTGGAAGAGGATGAGGAAGAGGAAGAACGGCCCAAGAAGAAAAAGAAACCCGTCGTAGAGGAATTGCCCGACGACGAGGAAGAGGAAGAGAAGCCCAAGAAGAAGAAACGCCGCGACGCCGACGACTAGACCACGGAGCAACAGTATAGCCGCGACGCGTAGCGGAGCGATCGCGCTCCGCTACGCGTCGCGGCTACGCGACGGCGCCCTCTGGCTCGCCTAGTCCTCGCGCTTGGCGTCGGCGATGCTCTTGATCTTCTCGCCCAGCAACGCCACGTCGAACGGCTTCTTGAACACGTCATTGAAGCCGTGCTGCGCGAGTTGCTCAGGCGCGGCCTCGTCTTCGCTCGCCAGCCCGACAATCAGCGTCGTGCCGAACGCCTCGTCCTTTCGCAGGTTCGACACAATCTGAATCGACTCGGCCCGGCCCAAGCCGAGGTCGATCACGATCGTGTCCGGGTGGAAACTGCTGGCCAGGATACCAGCCTGGAACCCGCTGTCGGCGAGTTCGAACTTGTAGTCGTGGTTCTCCGGCAACAGTTCTTTGATCCGGTCGTTGAACAATCTCTCGGTGCCGATGAGCAGCACCTTGTGCCACTCCTCTTCTTCGAGTTCGCCGAGCGGCATACCGTGTTCCTTGAGGAACCGGATTAGCTGCTCGCGGGGGATGCGGCGGTCCTGACTGCCGGGGATGCGATACCCCTTGAGGCGGCCGGAATCGAACCATTTGGACACGGTGCGGGGGGCAACCTTACAGATCTTCGCGACCTGTCCGGTGGTGAACACCTTCTTCATTGGCGAGACACTCCGTTTGAACTCGCTTCGACCCCGCGCCCCGCCTCCTGGGCCATCCTGGCGGGCGGCGGTTGGGTTCCTTGGCGCGAACCCTCGGGGCTGAGGGGCGTGCCGCACACAACAGGGGACGTCGTGGCGGCGGGTGTATGAACGTCCGGCGGGTGCCGCGTGCCGGATTGCTAACGCTGCGTCTGCTTTTTGCGTTTCCCCGTTGCGCCGGCGGGAGCCGGGCGCTTTGGGGTGAACCGGGTTTTGAATCCGGTCACGCGAGAAGCGGTTGCGACGTTAACTCCATCGGCTACACCAACCGTCCGTCTTCGCAAAACCCGCGAAATTGGGTGGTTGGCCAAGCCTGTGGGTTCCGGCGGTAACTGGGACCGCTGGAGCGGGCGAACGGTCCAAGGCCGACCATCGGCCTCCGGGCGTCCGCACTGTCAGTCACAATGATCGTTCGGGCTGGATCTGTAACTTGGGTGAGAACTCTTCGCCGAGACATGCCTTCCGTGGCAGGAGGACGGGTAGGTCCGGTTACTCCGGTTCTACCGTCCAGCATCCTATCCTACACATCAGGGCAAGTCCGATGGATGAGCGCGAGTGTGGGGCGGAGTGAAAAGACAGTAGATCAGAGCGAGAGAGTTGTGGTTTGTTGTTCTTCGCTCACACGCACACTCTCTTTGTAAAAACTGCCATCCCGTCGCCGTCGGCGTAGAAGTCCGGGATGCTCGCCACTGTGGTGTAGTCGTGTTTCAGGTAAAAGCGGCGGGTCGGTTCGTAGTGCTCGGTGGTGGACGTTTCGACGACGAGCAGACGCCCATCCTGTGCGCGAATGTCGGCTTCCGTGAACGCGAGGAGCCTCCCCCCAAGTCCGCGACCCTGCTGGTCGGCCGCGACCGCGATCCACCACAGATACCACGTGCGGTCGGTCATCTCTTCCGGCGCGTGATAGACGTAGCCGAGAATGCGGCCCACCTCTTCCCATACGAAGCAGCGGTGCCCGAAGTCGTCGCGGTTGGTCGCGTGGAAGTCGTTCAGCACGCCTTCGAGCGTTTCCACTTCGAGCGGCTTGAAGTAGCCGGTGCCGGCCGTGAGGCTGAGCAACGCGGGCGTGTCGGCGGGTGTCGCGGGTCGGATCATGAGGGCAAGTGTACCACACTCGTGGCTCGCGTGAACCTCTTCGCACTTCCGACGCTCCGTGTCGCGGAGGATCATCCCAATGTCACGTTTTCACCGCAAGACCGCGCCGGGCGTCCGCGATGGGCGCGTTCAGAAGAAGAACAACTGGAAGTGCTCGCCGAGTTTCTACTGGGGTGTCCCGCAAACGCGACTAGTGATCGACCGCCGCAAGCCGGGCGAAGGATACCGGCACGTACTTCTGAAGCGTGACATCGAGCGATTTGTGAGACTGATTCCGAAGTGGGATGAACTGGCCGTCGGGTTGGAGGTTATTGTGCTGGCGCGGGGCGGGCAGGGGTGTGACGCGTGGTACAACCGCGGCGTCATCGGGCTGGTGGCGTTTCCCGCGAACTTGCGATACGAACTCGATTTGGGTTGGTTTCGCGAACACCGCGAGTTCCTCGCTCGCATCGGTGCGGCCGTCGAAGGTGCTCCCGACGACCCCGTGATCCACTGGACCCCGGAGACCGCTCGTGCCTATCAACTCTGCCATGTCTTCTTGCACGAACTCGGCCACCACGCGGACCGAATGCACACTCGCGAGAAGATCGATAATGGTCCCCGGGGCGAACCTTTCGCGGAGGACTATGCATTCGACTTGGAGGCTGAGATTCGGGAACGCTACTTCGCGGAGTTCGGTTTGCCGTGATGGAATCGCCGCTTGCGGCTTCTCTGGTTGAGGGCTGAAACCAGGGGCAGGCGCTACGGCCGCTTCAGCTCAAACAGGTCCGACGTGTGGCACCAGAAGGCGCCGCCGAGGCGCGCCACGGTTTTCAACTTGCGTGGGTCGACGCCGCCATTGCCGTCGAGAACTTCGTCCGCGATGTGCATCATCACCACTTCACCGATGACGAGGTTCGCCGCGATCGGCCCAGTGCCGCACGGGACGATCTGGCGTACCACGCACTCCATTGCGACAGATGCTTCCGCGATCCGTGGCGGTTTTACCTTCACACTCGGCACCGTGGTCAGGCCGGTCAGAGCGACTTCGCTCTCGTCCGAAGGTATCTCCTTCGACGACAG
The DNA here is from genome assembly GCA_005772955.1 of Planctomycetia bacterium. Classification (GTDB taxonomy): domain Bacteria; phylum Planctomycetota; class Planctomycetia; order Gemmatales; family Gemmataceae; genus Gemmata. The sequence goes on along the minus strand of SXID01000244.1, from coordinate 77,210 downwards.
GTTCACTTTCTCCGCGAGCGGCGCGGTCGCGGCGTGAATCACGAACTCGCCGGACTTCTCAAGGTTGAGTAGCGTGTCTTTTTTGGTGCCATCGCGCCGGAGTGTCGGCGAGAACACCACAACAGGTGGGTTCGCGCCGAACGCGTTGAAGAAGCTGAACGGCGCGAGGTTCACCACGCCGGCCGGGGAGACGGTCGTTACCCACGCGATGGGTCGCGGCGTGACAAGTCCCACGAGGTACTGATACACGTCCGGCACGGCCGCGGTCGAAGGATCGAGCTGCATGATTGCTTCCGTAGGGTGGGCACTGCCCACCACGCCGCGCGATCTGGATTCGCGAGACAGAAGACGGTGGGAAATGCCCACACACGAGGTTTATACCAACCACGAGAACGGGTACTTCGGATCGTCGAGGGCCATCGCCTGCTTCGTCACGAACAGCGGGCGGAACGTGTCCACCATCACTGCGAGTTCGTCGGTCCACTTCATGTCGCGGCTTGCGACGATGGTGCCCGGATGCGGGCCGTGCGGGATCCCGTGCGGGTGCAGAGTGAACGACGACTCTTCCACCCCGCGACGGCTCCCGAACTTGCCTCGCACGTAATACAGCACTTCGTCGCTTTCCACATTGCTGTGTGCATACGGGACCTTGATCGCGTCCGGGTGCGTGTCGAGCATTCGAGGCGCGAAGGTGCAGAGTACGAAGCCTGACGTTTCAAACGTGAGGTGAATCGGCGGCGGCTGGTGAATCGTGCCGGTGATCGGTTCGAAGTCGTCAGCGTTGAAGGTAAAAGGGTACACCAGGCCGTCCCAGCCGATCACGTCGAACGGGTGACTCGCGAGGACGTAACGTGACAGCCTGGAACCGTCTTTGATCACGACGGGTGTGTCCTTCTCTTCGTCAAGAATGAACATGTCGGTGGGGCCGTGCAGGTCGCGTTCGCAGTACGGAGCGCCCAGCCGAAGTTGGCCGTCGTGATTGAGGTACTTCGGCGGAATGTTGATTTGCCCAGCGGCTTCGACCACCAATAAGTCCGGCTGCGTGCCCGCTTCGAAGTCGAGTTTGTATGTGGTGCAGCGCGGGATCACGACGTAGTCGAACGGCCGGAACGGCAGTACCCCGAACGCGGTTAGCAACCGGCCGCCGCCCTTGTGAATGAAGACGACCTCGTCCGCGAGCGCGTTGCGGTACAGTTCCGCTTGCGGTTGCGTCGGGCGGCATCGCCAGAGGGTCACGTCGGCGTTCGTGAACATCGGCACGCGACCCGTGATAGGGTCGCCGTTCGCGGGCAACGCACCGCTCTTGAGATGATGGTGCCGCAGAACTGTTTGTTCCGCGGCTTCGACGACCAATGAACCAGCGGGTTCGATGTTGTTCACGCGCGTCGGCGGGCGAAGGTGGTACGCTATCGAGTACGCGCGCGAGAACCCTTGCGTCGTAATCACCTCTTCGTAGAAGATGCCTTCTTGCTTGAAGCCCGGCGACGTGCGGTGTGCGGTGTGCCGCTTCTTCGGGACGCTGCCGCGGGAGAGGTAGTGTGGCATTGGTGTTCCTCTTCAGGGTGGTCCGCTCGCTCCGCGAGCGGTGCGACACGCGCGGATGAGGCGTGAACGTCAGTTGCCGGGCTCCGTGGTGGGAAGCGTAACCGCTCGCGGAGCGAGCGGACCACTCTGGAGCCGGGCCGCGTGACCCACAATCGTCGGCCCTTCCTTGAGCAGTGAACACGTCGGCTTCCAACCGAGTTCCACACGCCGGGCGAGGAGTTCGTCAGCACTCGGCCAGTGTTCCCAGACGGCGACCGCCGCCAGTTCACCGAATCAGGACATGCCGAAAACGAGCCATCGCGAATCGGGTAGCGGCAGGTACAGGTCGTAACTGTACTCGTCTTGCTGTACAAGGTCGATGCCCGCGAACGCAATGCCGACGCCCGGCGCCCACTTCAAGATTGCTTCGAGGTTGCGGAGCGGCGCGACTTCCGTGCCAAGTGCCGCGTCGGTCGCGCCGAGTGCCGCGAGTTGTTCGGGGTACGTCACGACGGGCGCTCCCTGACGGGGTTTCGCAAAGTGCCGAGGCACTCGATGGTTAGTTCCACGACATCGCCGGGATTCAGCCACCCGCCGACGGCTTCCGGCGTCAGTTCCAGAATACACCCGGTGCCAACGGTGCCGCTGCCGATCACGTCGCCGGGTTTCAGTTCGGTGTCGCGACTCGCGTGCGCCAGCAACTGCGGCCACGTCCAGTACATGGTACCGCCGTTGCCGCGCGAATATTGCTTCCCGTTCACAGTGGCGGTCATCTCGACGTGAAGCCGGCCGTCGCGGTAACGATCACGCGCAACCGCAAGTGGCACCACGTGCGGCCCGAGCGACGTGGCAAAGTCCTTGCTCTTCGACGGCCCCAAGCCCACTGCCATCTCTGCCTTCTGAATGTCGCGCGCGCTCCAGTCGTTCATGATGGTGAACCCCGCGAGGCACTCCATCGCGGAGTCGTCGGGCGGAAGATCGCGCGCGGGCTTGCCCACGACACACGCCAGTTCAAGTTCGTAATCGAGAGCGGCGCTGCCTTTCGGCGCCCACACCGGATCGCCGTCGCCGATGATCGCGACCGGGTTCGAGAAGTAGAACACGGGCACCTGATACCACTGCGGCACCATGTCGAGTCCGCGATGCCGGCGGCACGTTTTCACGTGCTGCTCAAACGCGTAGAAGTCGCGCAGGGAAGCGACGGGGAAGGGTGCTGGCATAACGATCTCCGTCGAACCGCCGGCGTAAGCCGGCCGGGTGCTTTGTGCTGACGTGTCACCCGGCCGGCTTACGCCGGCGGTTCGACATCACAACGTTCCACGTAACTCTTGCTCGCGCTCGATCGCCTCGAACAGCGCCTTGAAGTTGCCCTTCCCGAAGCTCTTCGACCCGCGGCGCTGGATCACCTCGAAGAACAGCGTCGGTCGGTCCGCGACCGGTTTCGTGAAGATTTGCAGCATGTAGCCCTCGTCGTCTTTATCGACGAGGATGCCAAGTTCCACGAGTTCTTGCAGGTCTTCCTTGATGGGGCCGACGCGAGCGGTGAGCGTGTCGTAGTATGCGCGAGGTACGCGCAGGAACGACACGTCGTTGGCCCGCATCGCCCGCACAGTCTTGACGATATCGCCCGTGATGAGCGCAATGTGCTGCACGCCGGGGCCACCGTAATATTGGAGGTACTCGTCGATCTGACTGCGGCGCTTCGCCTGCGCCGGCTCGTTGATCGGGAACTTCACCCGCCCGGTGCCGTTCTGCACCACCTTCGACATCAGCGCCGAATACTCCGTGCTGATATCCTTGTCGTCGAATGAGACGAGCTGCGTGAAGCCGAGCACCTTGCGGTAGAACTCGACCCACTCGTTCATCTTTCCTTCTTCGACATTCGCGACGATGTGATCAATCGCTGCGAGTCCGACGGGGCGTCCGGTACTCTCCTGATAGCGTTCCGGGTCGATCGGTTTGAAACCGGGCGCAAACACGCCGCGATACCGGTCGCGGTTGACGAACGAGTGTGTGGTGTCGCCGTACGCCTGGATGCTCGCGGTCTCGAACACCCCGTACTCGTCTTCGCGAGCCTCCGGCGGGCGTACGCCGATCGCGCCGCGTTTGACGGCCTCCTCGTAGCACGCGCGCACATCGGGCACGTCGAGTGCGATGTCCATCACACCGTCGCCGTGGGTGACGAGTCGGTTGCTTTCGGGGTGCTGGCCCGACAGTGGCGAGGCGAGGACGAACGTGATCTCGCCCTGCTTCAGTACGTAGCCGGCTTCGTGGCGCACTTTTGTTTCGAGACCGGCGTAGGCGACCACGTCGAACCCGAACGCGTTGCGGTAGAAGAACGCGCTCTGGCGCGCGTTCCCCACGAAGAAGCGAACATGGTCGATCTTGCGCAGTGGAATCTCTGTCATGGGTGTACGGGAGGTGTTGGCGAACCCCACTTGCAAGGCGGGGGTGCGTCGGCATCACCCCGCCCTTGCGGGCGGGGTTCGCCTCAGAGCACGGGGATATTAAACCGCCGCACCAGCGATTCCAGTTCTCTTCGCAGAAACGGTAGCGATGGGGCGACGAAGAAGTCCTTTTGCATCTGCGACGGGTCGTAGTCGGTCGTAATCACCGCGTCGGTCACGAACTGCCGTCGAGTCGCGTGTGGCGAGAATAGCGAGTGCGGGATCTCGCCCGTACTCGACAGGATACCGGCACCGAACACCTTCGTTTCGCCGTGTTCCTCGATCAACCCGAACTCGATGCTGAACCAACTGAACCGCTTCAGCGCGAGAACTTGGTCGCCGTGCGGCGTGGTCGCGGCGGCTTTCCCGATCAGAGTGAGCAGTTCGGCGTAGTCCTGGTTCATCAGTGGCGGGACGTGGCCGAGGCAATCGTGGATCATGTCCGGTTCGGGCGTGAACTCAGGATGCGAGCCGTGCCGGATGAACTGCGTCACCGGGAACCCGCGCTCCGCGATGTACTCGTAGAACGTGCGGTACGGCAGCGCGCCTTCTACCGGGACGAGGCGCATGTTCGTCTCGCGATCAATCTGCTCGCTCAGCGTCTTGAGTTGCGGGATCTCCGTTTCGGTGATCGCGAGGTCGCGTTTCGCCTGGAGATAGAGGGCACAGGCGTACTTGTCGTGGAGTTCGTGCAACTTTGGCGAAACCTCGCGCCAGATGCGGGTCTCTTCGGGGGTGTACGTCACGAGCGGCGGGCCGAGGTTTTCGAGCCGGTGGTGGCGTGTGAGCGCGAAGAGTTCTTTTCGCCGCGCGATGTACTCCGCGTCGTGTTCACCAGGGTGCCCGGGTTCGAGTTCTAGTTCCACTGTGTCGGGCGGTTCGACCATCGCGTGCGCGTCGATGACCGTCCCGTATTCGACGAGCGTGTTCGGTGCTTCGTTCATTGCGACATCCTGCGAACTCATCCGGTTGAGGGAGAGATAACAACCGGAACCGCGTGACCGCGGTGGTCCCGGTCTTTATGCTATCGGGGCGCGGGGATTTCTTCGCCCCCCCGTTCTCGCGCCCCGGGCGCGTTTCCCTTACCTCCCAAGCGGGCCTAACTATGAAAGCCGCGTTCTTCGACACGACCGGTACGCCGGACGTGATCCGGGTCGGTGATTTTCCCACACCGAAACCGAAAGAGGGTGAGGTTCTGGTGCGTGTCACGGCCGCCTCGATCAACCCCATTGACACTTACATTCGCAGCGGAGCAGCTCCCATGCCGCTGCCGAAGCCCGCGATCACCGGCACCGACTTCGCCGGAGTGGTCGAGGCGGTCGGTCCTGGCGTCGCTCGCTTCAAACCGGGCGATCGCGTATGGGGCAGCAACCAGGGTTTACTTGGACGTCAGGGGACGTGCGCGGAGTTTGTGTGCGTCGAAGAGAAGTGGGCGTACTCCACTCCCGATGGCACCTCAGACGAGCAGGTCGCGTGCGGCGCGCTGGTGGGCATTACCGCACACCTGGGGTTATTCCATCGCGCGAATCTGACAAAGGGCGAAACGGTCTTCGTGAACGGCGGCACCGGCGGCGTCGGGTCGATGGTCGTGCAAATGGCGAAGGCCACCGGCGCGCGGGTGGTCTGTACTGTCGGAAGTGATGAGAAAGCGAAGTTGGCGCGTGATCTCGGCGCCGACTGGGTCGTCAATTACAAGACGGAAGATGTTGCCGCGCGCGTGAAAGAAGCCACCGCCGGCTTGGGAATCAACGTGTGGTACGAAACGCTCCCGCCGGGGGAATTCGACAAAACCATCGAGTTGATGGCTGCGCGCGGGCGGATCGTGGTGATGGCAGGGCGCGCTGCGCGGCCGGTGCTGCCCAATGGCCCCTTCTACGTGAAAGGGCTGTCTCTGGTGGGCTTCGCGATGTTCAACATGACAGCCGCCGAGCAGCAGGTCTGTGCCGCTGACATTGGAAGGTGGATGAAGACAGGAAAGTTGAAAACCCTTGTTGGTGCGAGGTTTTCGCTCGCGGAGACGGCGAAGGCGCACGAGTTGCAAGAAGTCAACACGCTCCGGAAAGCCGGGACGCTCGCGGGGAAAATTGTCATTGTGCCAACGTAACGACCGTGAAGTTGTCGGAAATGAGGAGGTCGGTGCGAGCGGATCGTGTAAGGATCGTCCGATTCGGGCGAATAATCGATAGGTGTGACGGAGTCGTGTCAACGTTCTCCTTCATTTCAACGGTGCGGTCGTGACTCGGCTCACTGCTCTCCTCGTTCTCGGTGTTGCGGGCCTGCTCTTCAGCCCCGCGATGGCGTCGGCCCAGTTCGGTCCGGGCTATGGTTATGGCTTTCGGTACTCGTACAATGGGCCGCCATTGCTTTCGCCGTTACCGCTGTTACCGCCGTTGCAACCGCTCCCGCGGTTGGCCCCGTTGCCGCCGCTCAACCCATACCTCCAACCGCCGCGATACACGTTCCAGTACAGCACGCACGTGACGAATCCGTACAGCGGGGCGACGCTCAGAACCCAGACCTTCTACTCAAGCATTTCCCCTCCGATCTGGGGCTACCCGGCGTTCTACCCGCAGAGCGGTCAGGAAATGTACGGCGGGGCAAGTTCAGGGTCCAACATCGCGCTCCAGAACCAGTACGACCTACAACGCGCCCAGCGCACGATGGCCGCGGGCGGGTACGGTTCGTCGGGTGAGAAACCGGGTGGCCTGGCGGTCGTCGGCACACCCGGGGGAGTGGCGATGCCTGATGGCTTTGCGAAGGCGCTCGCCCCGGCGGATCGGGCACGGGTAATCTCCGGTGAGACGCTCAACGAACTTCTGAAGGAGATCGTGAAGGCCGAACCGAAGGGCGGGAATCGAGCGTCGGCGTTTGTCTCGGTTGCGCTACTGGACGAAGTGCGCTTCGGGGGGACTGACGGTGCAGACGCTCTGAATCTGGCGCGCCGGGCTGGCAATCTCGACTTCCCGACCGCGTTCTACGACCCGGCGCTGAAAGACCTTCGCGTCGCACTCGACCGCGATTTCACCGCAGTAGCGATCGCGTTGCAGGCCGGGAAGTCGCCGGACCCGTCGCGGCGGTCGCAGTTCGAGGTCACGCTTGAGAGGGTCGAAGCCGCACTCGGCTCGGTCGCCAAGACCCTGCCGGACGAGGACGCCGCCACGGCCCGCCGATTCACGAGCCAGATGTCGAACGCGCTGAAGGCGATGAAGGCGGGTGCGGGAAACGGCTTGATAGACCCGAAGTGGTCAGTCGAGGGCACGACTGTCGCGGACTTCGTGAAGCACATGACCCGGCACAAGTTGCAGTTCGCAGCCGCGCCGAGTGGGAATGAGGAATCGTACATGGCGCTGCACCGCAACTTCGCCACCTACCTGTTCCTGCTCACGCAGCCGAGGAAGTAGACGTTGTTTGGCGAGCGGGGGGGCGTAAGCTCTAGTTCCTTGAAACCAAGGGGGCGTCCGCCTCCACTCACCTTTCAGCACCCCACGTTTCCCACTTGTGCGTGACTGCCAGGCCGCTATACAACACCCCGACGCCCTGCCCGCGCGCGCCTGTACGCGGTTCGCAGGGATTCCATCCGTGTACAAGGCAGGACGCATGAAGCGCGCGCTCATCACCGGGATCACCGGTCAGGACGGAAGTTATCTCGCCGAGTTGCTGCTCGAAAAGGGCTACGAGGTCCACGGCATCGTTCGTCGTTCGAGTACAGAGTCTTTCGAGCGTATCGAACACCTCGCAGGCAAGATCCACCTGCACCAGGCCGACTTGCTCGACCAACTCTCGATTATCGACGTCATCAAGGTGTCGAACCCCGAAGAGGTGTACAACCTCGCGGCCCAGAGCTTCGTTCCGACGAGCTGGAAGCAACCGATGCTGACAGGGCAGTTCACCGCCCTCGGCGTGACGCAGGTGCTGGAGGCGGTCAAACTTCTGGGCCGCGACACCATCAAGTTCTACCAGGCGTCGTCGAGTGAGATGTTCGGCAAGGTTCAGGCGGTACCGCAGATCGAGACCACGCCGTTCTACCCGCGCAGCCCGTATGGCGTGGCGAAGGTGTACGGCCACTGGATCACGGTGAACTACCGCGAATCGTACAACATGTTCTGCTGTAGCGGTATCCTGTTCAATCACGAGAGCGAGCGACGTGGCAAGGAGTTCGTGACGCGTAAGGTGACCGACGGCGTGGCCCGCATCAAACTCGGCCTGGCCAAAGAACTGAAACTTGGCAACCTCGATTCGAAGCGCGACTGGGGTTTCGCGGGCGACTACGTCCGCGCGATGTGGCTGATGCTCCAGCAGGACAAGCCAGACGACTTCGTGGTGGCGACGAACAAGACGCACACGGTCGAGCGGTTGGTCGAGGTGGCGTTCTCCGCGGCCGGGCTGGACTGGAAGAAGCACGTCAAGATCGACCAATCGCTGGTTCGCCCGGCGGAAGTCGATCTGCTCATTGGCGATCCGGCGAAGGCGAAGAAGCACCTTGGCTGGGAGCCGGAGGTGACCTTTGAGCAACTGATTGAGCGGATGGTGAAGGCCGATCTCGCACGGCTCCAGGGGCAGCCCGCACCGGACTTCAAGGCCAGGGGAATCTAGATCGGAGTTCCAAGTTCCAGAGTTCCGAGTGCCCAGGTAACTCCACAAGACCAACGCCGGTCCTGTCTACAACTTGGAACTTGGAACTCCGGCGCAGCCGACTATGCGAATCCTCATCACGGGCATCACCGGGTTCGTTGGCGGGCATCTGGTGGAACACCTGCTGTCGCTAGGCGGGCACGCACTCATCGGGGTGAGTCGGCGCGGGGTGTGGCCAGCGGCGCTCGCGCACCTCGCGCCCCACGCGACACTGTCCGCGTGCGACCTGGGCGACCTGTCTGCAACTGAGGCGATTATTCGTCAGGCTCGGCCAGACTGGGTGGTGCACCTCGCGGGGTATGCGAACACTGGCGGTTCGTTTCGCGACCCGGACCGGGCGTGGCGCGAGAATCTGACCGTGACCCGCACCCTGTATGATGCACTCGCCGTGTCGGGCCTGCCGACACGCACGTTGTTCGTTTCAACCGGGTTGATTTATGGCGAACCAGACCGCGCCGACGGGGCGTGTGACGAGTTCACGACGCTGAAGCCGGCCAGCCCTTACGCCGCGAGCAAGGCCGCTGCGGACCTTGTCAGTTATCAGTACTGTCGCAGTACCGGACTCGACATTGTCCGCGTCCGGCTGTTCAACCAGATCGGTCCGCGTCAGAACGCCGACTTCGCGGTGCCCAACTTCGCGCGCCAGATCGCCGCTGCCGAGGTCGGCAAGCAACCGCCTGAGGTTAATACCGGCGACCTCACCGCGCGGCGGGACATCACCGACGTGCGCGACATCGTGGCCGCGTTTCCGCTCCTGTTGGAGAATGGGAAGAGTGGTGAGGCATACAACGCGGCCCGCGGCGACTCATACCTGATCCAGAACCTGCTCGACCGGCTCGTGTCGATGTCGCGTGTGCCGATCAAGGTGAACCAGAAACTCGAAGCCGGGCGCAAGGCCGACACCTCGATTACCCGCGCCGACGCGCACAAACTCCGCACCGCGACTGGGTGGGCGCCGAGGCTTCCGCTCGACCGCTCACTCGCTGACGTCCTCGACTACTGGCGTGCAGTCGCGAAGGGTTGATTTGCCCTTCGCGAACCCGCTCGCGTTGTGTATCTTCTTGATACCGAGCCTCGCGGCGGCACTGGATAGGCTCGCTAAAAACTCACCGCTGCCCGACAAGCATGTCCGACGCCAAGTTGCGTCACGCCATCGCGTTCGAAGCCGCCCGGCTCATGTACGAGCGGGTCGAGTCCGAGTACTTCACAGCCAAGCGCAAGGCCGCGAAACGCCTCTGTCGCGGCACCGTCAAACCCAGTGATCTGCCCAGCAACGCGGAAGTTCGCGACCAAATCCAGACGTTCGCGCGCATACACGAGGGCGACACGCGCACCGCGCACCTCCGCGACATGCGATTGCACGCGCTGCGCCTCATGCGGATGCTGTGCCGGTTCCGCCCACGGCTCATCGGCAGCGTGATGACAGGACACACCCGTAAGGGGTCCGACATCGACCTGCACCTCTTCAGCGACCACCTTGAGCCGATCACCCAGGCGCTCGACGAAGAGGGGCTTCAGTACGACGTGGAACACAAGCAGATCACGAAGCACGGCGAGAGCCGCGTGTTCACCCATGTCCACGTGTTCGATGTGTTCAACTTCGAGCTGACGGTGTACGCGGAGAACCAGGCGCACTACGTGTTCAAGTCGTCGATCACGGGCAAGGCCATCGAACGCGCCAGTACGCGCGAACTCGAAGAACTGATCGCACGCGAGCACCCCGAGGTGAGCATCGACGACGCCATCGCGGAGCAAGAGGAGGCCATTGATCCGTACCAACTGTTCCGCATGTTGCTGATGCCGCTGGAGAACGTGAAGCAGAGTGCGAAGCACCACCCGGAAGGCGACGTGCTGTTCCACCTCCTGCAAGTCTTCGAGTTGGCGCGCGACGAGCGCCCCTGGGATGAAGAGTTCTTGCTGGCGGCGCTGTTGCACGACGTGGGGAAGGGGATCGACTCCTACGACCACGTCGCTGCCGGGCTTCAAGCACTCGACGGCCTCATCACGGCGCGAACCGCGTGGTTGATCGAGAACCACATGCTCGCTCTGGAATACAAGGCGGGCACGCTTGGCCACCGCGCGCGAAAGAAACTGGAGGAGTCCGATGAGTTCGACGACCTGATGCTTCTGCGCGAACTCGACACGAAGGGGCGCGTGCGCGGCGCGCGTGTCGGCACCGTGGACGAGGCGCTCGACTTCCTGAAAGAGTTGGACCGCCAGAACAAGTGGAAGTAACGAGACGTCATCCGTCCGCACCGGTGTGATGGGAATAACTTTGGGTTGCTTGTCTGCTGCCCGGAGGGGTGGTAGACTTTTTTCACCTACCCCCGATCCTCAACCCGGTTCCGCTCTGGTTTCCCGCCGCTGGTTCGGGCCGCAGTTCGTCGCTGGAGTCACGCCGTGCTGACGTTTTCTTCCGGTGTCGCGATCCGCACATGTAACGGGCTTTCACGGCGCGGCTTTCTGAAGGTCGGTGCGGTCGGTGTCGGCGGGCTGACGCTCACCGACATGCTCCGCGCGAGTGCCAGGACCGGGCGTTCGCGGCCCAAGTCCGTCATCATGGTCTGTCTGTTTGGCGGACCACCGCACACGGACACCTACGACCTGAAGCCTGACGCTCCGGACGACTATCGCGGGGAGTTCAAGCCGATCCACACGAACGTGACGGGCGTGGATATCTGCGAGTTGTTCCCGCTCCAGGCGAAGATGTGGGACAAACTCGCGGTGATCCGCAGCGTAGTGGCCGGGCAACCAGACCACCGCGACCAGGAGACGCACACCGGGTTCGTCAGCGGGCGCCCGTCATTTGGTTCGATCATCTCGAAACTCCGTGGCCCCAGCACCTCTGGCGTTCCGCCTTACGTCAACCTGCGGTTCGAATCGAGCGGGCTGGACCCGGCGTACCTCGGTGTCGCGCACAAGCCGTTCTCTCCGCGTGGCCCCGGAGTTCAGAACCTGTCGCTCGCGCAGAACATGACGGCCGAGCGCGTGAACGAACGCCGGGCGCTGCTCGCTGGGTTCGACGACGTGCGCCGCGAGGTCGATGCGTCTGGCAGTATGGCCGGGATGGATGCGTTCCAGACGCGAGCGTTCGACATCATCCTGTCCGGTGCCGCTCGCAAGGCACTCGATTTGGCACAAGAACCCGCGCCAACTCTTGAGCGTTACAAGGGCGTGGAGAAGTTTCTGCTCGCCCGTCGACTGGTCGAGGCCGGTGTCGGGGCAGTTACGCTGGACATCGGGAACTGGGACACGCACTTCGACAACTTCAAGTATCTGAAAGAATGGTTGCCGAAGGTTGATCGCGCGCTCACGAACTTGATTTCCGATCTTCACGATCGCGGGCTGCAAGACGATGTGGTCACCGTGATGTGGGGGGAGTTCGGCCGCACGCCGAAGATCAACAACCGGGCTGGCCGCGACCACTGGGATCCTGCCATGTCGGCGCTCATCGCGGGCGGAGGGCTGAAGATGGGCCAGATGGTTGGCTCCACCACGGCACGCGGCGAACGACCCAAGAACCGGCCGTACACCGTCCCGCAGGTACTCAGCACGGTTTACCAGGCGATCGGCATTGACCCGTCGCAGTGCTTCGCTGACGGTAGCGGGCGACCGCTGGCCATCCTCGACGACCGCGACACGGTCTCGGAACTGCTCTGATGTCTCACCCCGCCCTCGCGCGCTTCCCCGTGGTGATCGAGTTCGATGTCGGCTGGAGCGACATGGACTCGTTCGACCACGTCAGTAACCTGGAGTACTTCCGGTACTTCCAGGACGCGCGCCTGAACTACATCTTGCGCACCGGCTGGCTCGACACGAAGCGAGATCTCGGCCTCGGTCCGATCCTCAAGAGCACGTCGGCGACGTATCGCAAACCGGTGAAGTACCCGGATCGCGTGTGGGTCGGCGCACGCGTTGTTGATTTGCAAGTTGATCGCGTAACGTTCGAGCACATCCTCGTGAGCCGGACGTGGGACGCGGTCGCGTGCGAGGGCACGGCAGTCGTCGTGAGCTACGATTATCGCGGCGAGGGCAAGGTCGCGATTCCAGAAAGCGTGCGGAAGGCGATCGAAGAACTGGAGCAGCATACGAAATGAACCCCACGAACGCCGAAGGCGTTCGTGGGGTTCATTTCGTGCGAACGGTGGTGGGTTCGCTCAGCGGTTGTTGTTGATGTCGAGCATGAAGAAATCTCGCGGGCTGCGGATGAACGAATTGTGCGGGAACGCGAGCGTCCCCTGTGCCGGGCCGTAGGCGCCGTTGGGGTAGCCAGTGGGGTTGTAGGCCGGACCGTTCTGGTTGTAGCCCATCTGCGGGTAGTAGTACGAGGGCGGCACCTGTGGCTGCCCGGAGTGCGATCCGCCGAGGCGGAACATTTTTCGGAGCCGCGGGTTCAGCCCGTACTTGTCGGGCGCGACCCCGTTGTACGGATCGCCCTGACCGATCAGCGTGTTCGGCCCGCCGAACTGCGGACCCGATGGCCCCTGCGGACCCTGTCCCCCTTGCGGCGGCGCGACCGGTGGACGCGGGCCGCCCCAGTCCGACCGAGCCGCACTCGTGGTCAGTCCAACTGCTACAACTGCCAAAAGCAACCGCTTCATGTGCGTATCCTCGCGACCCCGGCCCGAACTCGGTCCGGTCGATACCGTCTGTATCGGCAAGTAGGCGAGCCAAACGCGAGTCTTCTTCGCGAATCGTTCAACGGATGAGCGACAGCCCATAGATGAGAAGTCCGAAGCAGCAGACCACAACGGTTCCACTCCCGACTGCGGCGGCCATCAGCCACCGGGTTACCGCGTTCTCGGGTGTTGATTGCGTGGCGAGCGCCGCGCGGAGTTGTCGCGTCACGTCTTCAAAGAGTCGCTGATCGTCGGAGATCCAGCGGAGCGTAACCGTGCGTCCGCCCTCGAATGTGTCCAACTCGAAGAGCGGCGCGCCGGCGACCCAGAGTTTGCCGCGACGCTCGACGGCGCGGCCGAGTTGATCGAACACTTCCGTAAGCAGCGCCTCGAACACGGCCGGTTCGACGTTGTAGACGACCAGCGATCGCCGCCGCGCAAGCAGCGCGATCGCGATTCCGCCGAACACCACTACGAGATAGAAGAAGATGAGCACCGACCAGGTGACGCGCTCCTGAATCCACACGGCGCGAAAAGCTTCAAAGTTGCCGCGCATCCAGAAGCGGAAGTTAGACTGGAGGAGTGTGAGCAACATCCCGCCACCGAAGAGGATGAACCCCGACAGCCCGACGGCGAGACCCGCGAAGTCCCACGACCCGGACACTGTGGTGGGGTGGTCACGCCGGGTGATCTGGGCGAGCCAGAGTAGGTACATCGCGAGCGGGATGAGGCAGAACACGCCCGCTAGGCAGACGACGAGGATGTAGGGAACTGCCAAGTCACCGGTCCCCGTCGGGGTGTCGTCGGCAGGGGCGCGACGAAAGTATTCGGCTCATCTTAGGTTGCGGCGGTTAAGGGGTCAATTCGGCCCTGAGGCGAAGCGGGTCGCGTGCGGATTCTGGCAAGAACCGGAAGCTGGCCTTTTCGGTCCGGGGGTCGGTGGATAACATACCCACACAAGACGCGGCGTGGAGCAGCCCGGTCAGCTCGCCAGGCTCATAACCTGGAGGTCGTAGGTTCAAATCCTACCGCCGCAACTTAAAACCCCTGGGAAACCAGGGGTTTTTTCATTGGTGCTCGTCCGCTGGTTCCGCCATTTCCGCCCTTTCCGGGGTTTTAGGTGCCATTCAACTGTCGAGAAATCGCGTCTCAAGCGGACCGTAACCTGACCAACACTTCCTTTATTGTGGCGAAAGCCGATCCAGAACACTCGCCGCAGCCGGTTGTTTTCGCCGACTGGCCCCAATCACTGTCCTGTCGTGAATGGGCACATCACACGATGCCCTTGATGACTTGCCCCTCGACGAGCGTGAGCCGTTCGCGGCGACCGAGGTGCGGGAACGTCAGTCGTTCCTGATCCAGCCCGAGCTGGTGCAGAATCGTGGTGTGAACGTCGCGAACGTGATAGGGGTCTTCGACCGCACGCAGTCCGATCGCGTCGGTCGCGCCGACCGCCTGCCCGCCCTTCACCCCGCCGCCAGCCAGCCACATCGTGAACCCCAGGTTGTGATGGTCGCGACCAACTCCGTCTTGCGCTTCCGGTGACCGGCCGAATTCCCCGCCCCACAGAACGAGCGTGCTGTCGAGCAGGCCGCGCTGTTTCAGGTCGGTCAGAAGCCCCGCGACCGGTTTATCCGTCTGGCTGGCCATCCGCTTGTGGTTCTCCTCGATGTCCTTGTGGGCATCCCACTGCTCGCCCGCCGGCCCGCCGCCGCTTACCACGACCACGAACCGCACGCCCTTTTCGACGAGCCGACGCGCGAGCAGGCACCGACGGCCATAGTCGTCGGTCGGTTTCGTCCCGACGCCGTAAAGGTCGAGCGTCTCTTTCCTCTCATTCGCGATGTCGAACAACTCCGGTGCCTCGGTCTGCATCTTGAACGCGAGGTCGTACGAGCGGATGCGCGCGGCGAACTCGTCCTCTGCGTCGCCGCCTGCTTCGTTAAGGTCGCGAATCAGTTTGACCGTCTTCCGTCGCTCTTCCACGGTCACGCCCGGCGGAAGATCCAAATTGCGGATCGGGCGCGGACCGCCGCCGAGCATCGTCGGCTGGTAGGCCGCGGGCAGGAATCCGTTGGAGTACATCGGTTGGCCGGCTTCGAGCGCGCCGTGCGGGTCGGGCATGACGACGTAGGCCGGGAGCGACCGGCTTTCCGACCCCAGCCCATACACCGCCCACGAACCCATGCTTGGGAATCCCGGCACCACGCGCCCGCCGAACAACTCGTACTGAGCGGCCGAGTGAACCACTTTGTCGCACCGGCACGACCGGACCACGGCTATGTCGTCAATGCGCTTCGCCGTGTGAGGGAACAAGTCGGACACCTCGACACCGCTTTTGCCGTGGTGCGCGAACTTGCGGGCGGAGCCGAGCAACTTCGCGCCCTTCTGCACGAACTGGTACTTCGCCTCCCCGAACTCGGCCGGTCGCGGCTGACCGTTGAGTTTGTTCAGCAGCGGTTTCGGGTCGAAGGTATCAATGTGGCTTGGCCCGCCGGCCATGAACAGAAAGATGACGCTCTTCGCCTTCGCCTCGAAGTGCGGCTTCTTGGGTGCGAGCGGATCTTCCGGTGCGGCGCGAGCACCTTCCGCGAACAGCGAGGTTAGCGCAAGTGCGCCGAAACCGCCGAACGCGCCGGTCAGGAACTCGCGGCGACCCTGAGTTATTGAGGGGTGCATCATCAGTTCACGTAGAGGAAGGCGTTCAGGTTGAAGACCGCGATGGCGAACTCCTTGAGCGACTGCGTCTTCAGGAACGCGACGGCCAATTCCTTTTCCTTCGCGCTCGGCGGGCGACCGGTGGCGAGCCGGTATGCGAGTTCGACCTGCACCGCGGGGTCTGCCCCGGCTTCGCGCTGGAGTCGGTTCGCGAACACCTCAGCGAGTTCGTTTGCGATCGCCCCGTTTAGCAACTCCAACGCCTGAAGAGCGTGTGTACTCGACTCGCGGCGCGAACAACTCGTCGCCGCGTCCGGCTGGTCGAATGCTTCCAGGAACGGGAGCCGCAGGTTTCGTTTCGAGAGAAGATAGACCGACCGCCGGTTGTGTTCCTTCCGGTCCGGTGTGACGGTCCACTGCGACGGGGCGTAGAGCAATTTCACCAGATCGTTATCCAATGGCACAACGACACTCGGGCCACCGGTCTTGAGGTTCAAGCGGCCGGAGACCATCAGCATCGCGTCGCGAACTTCCTCGGCGGTCAGTCGGTGTCGCGGGAAATGCCAGAGCGAGCGGTCCAGCGGATCTTTCAGCGCGCCCGGTTTTGGGTCAGGGTGTCGCACCGCCTGCCGGTACGTGCTGCTCAACACGATCAACCGGTGGATGTGCTTGATGCTCCAGGGGGAGAGGTTCTTTGGCTGCACGAACTCACTCGCGAGCCAGTCGAGCAGTTCCGGGTGGCTCGGCCGACCGCCGTTGATTCCGAAGTCGTTCGCGGTGTCCACGATCCCCGTGCCGAAGTGCCACTGCCAGATGCGGTTCACCATCACGCGGGCCGCGAGCGGATTCTCAGGGTTCACGATCGCCCGAGCTAGAATCGTCCGCGGGTTCGCGGTGGCGGTGGGCAACTCCGCGACCTTCCCCCGGAAGCCGATGTCGAGCAACTTCGGGCCTACCTGTTGCCCCTTCTTGTCGGTGTTGCCGCGCTTGAGCACGTGAACCGGAGTCCGGTCGGACGCGACGTTCCGAACCGTGCTGACGGCCGGCAGCGGTGGCGGCAGACTCGCTTCCAGTTCCTTCAACTTCTCTTCAGCCTGTGTCCGCGCGCTGCCAGCCACGCTCGCGATCGTCTGTTGGACCTTCTTGATCTCGGCCTGGATCGTGTCCGTCTTCGCCTTCCACGCGGCCTGTTCGACCGGGGTTGCAAGAATGACATCGCGTTCGTGCGTCGCACCCCAGAACGCCTGGAAACTGTAATAATCGGCCAGCGTGATCCCGTCGAACTTGTGGTCGTGACAGCGGGCACAGGCGACGGTCAGCCCGAGGAACACGGTGCCGGTGGCATCGGCCATCTCGGTCAACACTTCGTTGCGGCTGAACGCGAGTTCCTGGTTACCCGCGTTCCGACGCACAGGGCCAAGGCGGTTGAAGCCGGCCGCGATCCGCACCTCGTCGCTCTCGGAGGAGAGTTCATCGCCCGCGATCTGCTCCAACACAAACCTGTCGTAAGGCTTGTCGGCGTTGAACGCGTCGATCACGTAATCACGGTATCGCCACGCCCCGGAGCGGTAGCGGTCGTACTCGAATCCTTCCGTCTCGGAGTAGCGCACAAGGTCGAGCCAGTGCCGGCCCCACTTCTCACCGTAACGCGGCGACGCGAGCCGCCGCTCGACCAGTTTCTCGTAAGCGTCCGCTGCCTTGTCGTTCAGAAACGCATCGACCTCGGCCGGGGTGGGCGGAAGTCCGGTCAGGTCGAACGTGACGCGACGAATGAGCGTTCCTCGGTCCGCTTCCGGTGCCGGAGACAGTCCGTCTTTCTCCAACTTCGCGAGGATGAAGGCGTCAACGGGTGTTCGGATCGCGCCTTTCGGGTTCCGAATCTCCGGCACGGCGGCGCGAGTGCGAGGGCGCAGTGACCAGTGCGTATCCGGTTCGGCGGCAAACGCGGGTGCGGCGACGAGCAAGGCTAAGAGTGCGAGCAGTCGCATGAGTTTGTGGGGTAGGGGTGAGCGTCTGTTGGTAGTTACATCACCCGGTCGTGCGCCCACGGGAAGCGACGGCCGGTGAGGAACTCCTTGTACTCCACTTCGGTGGGGTCGTGAATTGTCGCGGGGTCGAACGCCGCGTTGACCATGCGGAGCAACGGCACGATGTCCGCGTCTGGGTAGCCAAGGACGCGAATCTCGAAGTAGTCCTTGTTCACGTCGATGAGTTGATACCGGTCCTTCCACACGCGAACCATCCACAGCTCGCGCAGTTCCCATCTCGTGCGCTTGATGAATTCAATCGCAGCGTTGAGATCACTGAAGTCGTGGGTAGCGAGTGGTGTGAGCATGGGAGTTGCCGCTTGCGGCGTAGCGTTTAGTATCTTCCCAGTTCGCGCAGGCGCCTGGCGTAGGGCGAATTTGGGCTGTGCCCTTTGTGTAGTGGCCAGTTGTTGTAGGCCAACACAAAAGGCCACTTCTGCTCTGGCAGGCCAATCTTGGTTGGGTTGCGTTTGATGTAGCCGATGACGCGGCGCACGTCGTCGGGGTGATCGAGAAAATCGCCCCAAGGGGTTCCGCCTACCCATATTGGGTGGCCCGGCTCGCGCCGCTTGGCCTGGATCAACCGCGTCTTGCTGGCGTGCAGCAGGTTCTCGGCTATCTCCTCGACCGTGTGTTTGTGCTTGCGGATCAGGATGTGGACGTGGTCCGGCATCACAGCGCAGGCATAGCACGTATATCGCTCAGTCGCGATGACTGTGGCGAAGGCCTCGCCGATGGTTGCGCGATCTTCATCGTTGAAAGTCAGCACTGGGTGTCGGAGTAATTCGACGGCCCGTTCGTAAAACTCTCGAACCTCGTAGCGCGGCGGCTGAATCTTCTTGCGGCCGTGGTGGACGTTACCTAACTCGGCGAGCGACGCGCTCTCGACAGTGCGCGACCCACTACCACGTGGGTCATTGGGGAGCCACGTGCCATACACAGTCCAGACCAAGTGGTAACCAATCACCAGAGGGTGATTCACAGGGTTCTCCTCATCTCTTCGCCGCTTGCGGCGCTGCCCAGTTTTGGCAGCGCCGCAAGCGGCGAAAAACCAATTCATCTTACCTCAACCCTGCCAAGTCTTGGAGAGTGTGCCAGTTCTCCAGGCGATCCTGCTTGGCCATCAGCATCGTCTCGGATGGGTTGCCGTCCTTGTCGAAGTGCTTCACGAACCGGCCCTCGCTGCGTGCGAAGTCCACGAAGGTGACCTCCTGGCCCGTCTTCGGGTGGATGAACCAGTCGCCCTTCATGTTCGGGTTACCCATAAGCGACATGCGGCTCTTGATCGTGTCTCCAGCGCGGGGATCGTAGATGATCAGCGGGAACGCACGCGTATCCACCGCGAGTCGCGCCTGCTCACCAGCCATGTTGTCGGCCACACCGTGTTCCGGCTGACACGTGGTGTAGCAGACGACGATCGCGGGACCGTCGAACTCCAGCGCGCCGAGCACCGACTTGTAGAAGTGGTTGATGTGGGCGCACGTTGTCTGCGCGACGTAGGTCCGCGGGTGCATCATCGCAATCTGCGCGATTTCTTTGCGCCGCTCCTGCTTCCCGCCGAACGCGTTGCCGTGGACCGACATCTTCGTGTTCTGACCCGTGAAGCTCGCGGTCGAAGCCTGTCCGCCGGTGTTCGAGTACACCTGCGTGTCCAGCACGAACACCTTGATGTTCATGCCGCTGGCGAACAGTCGCGAAAGCGCCTGGAAGCCGATGTCGAACATGGCACCGTCACCGCCGACGACCCACAGCGGCTTGTTGTTCCACCCCATCTGATCCCAACGCATCCGCACGCCGATGGCGTAGGTCGGGGCGTTCTCGAACAGCGAGTTCGTCCAGGGCACCATGTATGGGTTGTACGGGTACGTCGAGGTGTACACCGTGTTGCACCCCGTTGCCGCGACGATGCCCCAATCCTCGCCGTACTTGCTACCGGTCGCGGCGCACATCATCCGCAGCGCGGTGCCTTCGCCGCAACCGGCGCACGACCCGGCCCCGCCGGTGTAGATGTGCGTCTGCTCCTTGAGCATCATGTCGATGAGCAGGTTGCCGCTGATGTACTTCTCGTTGCTCGGCCCCATGTTCTTGAACAGACGATGGCTCTTGCGGGCTTTCGTCATCAGTTCGTCGGTCTTCGCGACCATCTTCAGCGCGTCGTCGTCGCAGACCGTCACGCACTCCGCGCACCCTTTACACTTGGAAGGGTCGATGATGATGTTGAACATCCCGCCGACGCCCTGCTTTTTCTTTCCGCTGTCGTAGTACTTCTTCGTCTTCGACCATTGGGCCTTGAACATCTCGCGGTCGGCTTCCGCGATAGTCGCGAGTTTCTGCTCCCATTCATCCTCACCGAGCACCTTGCCGAGGATCGCGGTATCCGGGCACTCGGTGACGCAGTCCATGCACCCAGTACAGTTCGATGGGATGTATTCGGGCAGTTCGGGCGCGATGTAGCTGAAGTCGCGTAGTGACGCAGTGCCAGCCGGGACGAGCGACCGGGCGAGCGTGAGGTCGGCGGGCAGTTCCTTCTCGCCGTAGCCCTCCTCGTACCCGCGAATGATCCGCTCGTTAAAGTCGCCGACGTCGAGCACTGGCAGGCTGAGGTTGGATTTCCCCGTGACCGGCTTGTAGGGCCGGTCGACGAGTGTGCCATAACAGTTGTTGTTGAAGGGATCTTTGTCGGTCGCCTCGTTCATGGACGGGGCGTGTGGGTCGGTTGCAATCATATGTGTTGGTCCTGTATGTATGTTGTGAATCGCAACGCCGCGAGCGGCGAAACGTGAGTTACGAGGCGTAGATCACATCTTGGGGAATCTCTTTCATCTCTTCGGAGCCACGTTTGATGCACTTCAGATTGTCCTGGATCACCTTGTCACCGCGTTTGCCGAAGTACTTGCGGAGCGCTTTCTCGACGCCGATGTCCACCTGCGCATCGGACATCTCGGCTTCCTTCGCGTAGGGCGTGAGTTTGAGGAAAGCGCCCAAGAGGACGATCCCCTGCATACGCATTTGCAGGTCGGGGTCGTCCGCTTCTTCGCGGGCGATGCGGACCATGTCGCAGTAGTACACGCGAATCTTCTTCTCGCGGATCGCGTGCTGGTTTTCGTGCGGGATGCGTTTCCACACGTCCACTGGGTCGGCGTACGGCGTCTGCATGAACACGGCACCGCCGGCAACCAGTCCCTTGAGTGTGAGTGGGCTGAGCATCGCGGTCGGGTCGTTCACGCAGAGCAGTTCGACCTTCTCCAACTCGGAGTGCATGTAGATGTGCGTCTCCGCGATGGTCAGGTAGTACGTTGTCGGCAGCCCCTTCTTCTCGGAACCGTACTTCGGGTAGGCCTGCACATCCTTACCGAAGACGTTGCCGGCGATGGTAGCGATGATCTTGTTGGTGGTCACCGAGCCGAAGCCGCCGACGGAGTGGCCGCGCATCGAGAAGCCACCCTTGGGGCGCAGGTCCGGGTCGTCCTTTCGTGGGAGCGCGGTCTTGTGGTCGATGCCGACGCAGAAGAAGTCCGGTCCGCCGATCATCATGTTGTGGAACGCGGCGATGATGTCGCCGGGGCGCACGTCGCGGCTGCCCAACCCAGCCGCGCAGTGGTAGACCTTTGGGGCGTCGTCGATCAACTTCTCTTGCCCGTTCTGACCGGTGATCGCGTCGTAGAACGCGGCCTTCACTTCGCGCGTGAGGTGGTTGCCGGTGGTCGACAGCGGGTCGTCCATTCGCTCGAAAACGGTGAACGCTTCGCACCCCTTTAGCGCGTCCACGATGGCCCGAGCCGGGAACGGGCGGAACACGAAGACGGTCAAGCAACCCGCCTTGATGTTCTTTTTCTCGCGCAGGTAATCGACGGTCGCCTTGGCTGTCTCCATGTAGCAACCCATACCGACGAGGATGTACTCCGCATCCTCGCACCGATACGCCTCGACGTTCCCGTAGTGCCGCCCGGTCTTGCGGCCGAACTCGTCGAACGCCTCCTGCAACTTCTCACCGATCTGGTCGTAGTACCAGCG
The DNA here is from genome assembly GCA_005772955.1 of Planctomycetia bacterium. Lineage (GTDB taxonomy): Bacteria > Planctomycetota > Planctomycetia > Gemmatales > Gemmataceae > Gemmata. Next base: position 55,289 of record SXID01000244.1, on the reverse strand, counting down.
CTGCGCGATCTTGCCCTTCATGTATGAGTCTTGGTTCTGTACCACGCCGGACATCAGCGGGTTGCCCGGGTCCATCATGTTCGTGAGTTTCACCTTCGGGTCGCCGACAAACTCCTTCATGAACTCAGGCTCGATCAACCGCACTGTCTCGACCGTGTGCGTGGTGAGGAAGCCGTCTTGAACGCTGAAGAACGGGGTCTGGGACGCCTCCGCGACGCGGCGGCAGATGAGGCAGAAGTCGCCGGCTTCCTGCGCGTTGCGGGCGAAGGTCATCCCCCAACCCACGTCGGCAACGCTCATCACGTCGTCGTGACCAGCGTGAACGTTCAACCCCTGGCTCGTGAGCGCGCGGGCGCCGATGTTCATCACGACCGGGAGGCGCTTCCCGCTGATCGTGTAGAGCACTTCCTTCATCAAAACGAGGCCTTGCCCGCTGGTGAAGTTGGTGACGCGCCCGCCAGCGACCGCGAAGCCTTCACACACGGCGGCGGCGGAGTGTTCGCTCTCTGGCTCGAAAAACATCAGGGTGTCGCCCCAGAGGTTCTTCTGCCCGTTCATCACGGAGGCGTTGAACCCGCCGCCCATCGTCGTGGAACTGGTAATTGGGTAGGCGCCGGCGGCCTGACTGATTTTCACTTCGACGTGAACGACGGCTTCGGCGCCGTCGCAGGTGGTGGGGATGCCGGGGTACTGGTAGGTGGTCTCCGCGGATTCTTTCTGCGGCTCCGCGGTTCGGGCGGGACGTTCGACTGCAGCGACGGTCATGGAGGGCCCTTTCTGGGGACGGAAATGTGGGAAAGGATCGCGTTGTTCGCCCGCGTCGTCGCGGGCAAAACTCGGTTAGCGACGGGTTGGGCGCACGGCGCGCCTAAATACAAGTGACAAGTATCGGGGGTCGTCCACGTCAGGGAACGTGGTCGGCCGGCGGTCCGCACCGGGGCGACCGGGGCACCACCGCAGAACGCCGCCCTCAAGTTGGTAGATGCAGCGCGACCAGCGCCCGACATGTTCCGCTGGTCCGGCTTCGATTCGCATGTCCATCTGTCCGGGGGCCAGATCGAACGTGCCCATGTAGATGTCGCTGCCGACGAACTCACAGGTGAACCGGTGCCCGACGATGAGAAACCGGGCCTCCCGCGGACCGGCCACCGAGACCCAAACTCCCTGGATGCTTTCCAGCGCGGAGCGGAGGGCCGGTTCGGCCGCAGGCGCAAGGGTAGACATGACACGTCTCCTGTCGAACACGGAGAGAATGGTGTTCCGAAACGCGAATGCGTTTTCAACAGAAAGCCGTGCGACCCGCTCTGGGCCGGAGGTGTGGAGTGAGTAGGATCTGGGTTTTCGGGTCGTGATAAACCGACCCGAACCCGCCGGTCCGCTCGCTCCTCAAAACCGCGAGGGCAGCGACGCCGATCAGATCTCTGCCAAAAACCAAATCGTGCCGGGAGGTGGCCCGGATTGGGACGTCACTCCGCAGCACGTTTTTCAGATAGTGGGTGGAGTATACGCCGTCCGCCGGCCCCCCGCAATGGAATAGTGGATCGCGTCCCGTGGACCTCGGGTGCGGTTCCGGCTGAGATTGAGCTGCCGACAACGGCTCTTCGTTCTCGATCTGTTGTTTCCCACTGATCGGCTGGGCGAACAAGGCGAATCGGGCCGCGTCCTACTCGTCGGCCTGCATCAACTCCCGACTTCTGCTAGAACAATGCGACGAGGGGCGCGATCCGTCGCCCCAACCTCATCGGGAACTGTTAGATGCCCAAGGTGTTGATCTCTCCGCGAGAAGTGGCCAAGTTCGCGGACAAATTCCGCAACGTCCTTGAAGGGGCCGGTCTCGATGTCGTCGTGCTGCCGCCGGCCGAGGCGAACATACCGACCGAAGACGAACTGCTCGTCGCCCTCCACGGCATCGAATCGGTCGTCGCCGGGTCCGAGCCGTACACGCCGCGAGTGCTGGCCGCGAACCCGCAGTTGCGCGTCATCGCCAGGTGCGGTGTCGGGTACGACGCGGTCGATTTGCCCGCTGCCACAGCCGCCGGTGCCGCAGTCACCATTGCGCCGGGCACCAACCAGGGGTCGGTCGCTGAACACGCGTTCGCGCTGATGCTTGGGTTGACCCGCCATATCCCCGCTCGCCACGCGACCCTCGCGGGGGGTGGGTGGAACCGGTTGATGAGTGTTCCGCTGCGCGGGCGCACGCTTGGGCTGGCCGGGTTGGGGCGAATCGGAAAGGCCGTTGCGCTCCGTGCCGCCGCGTTCGAGATGCGGGTGCTGGCGTTCGATCCGGTCCCGGATACCGCGTTCTGCGCCGCTCACGGGGTCGTACTCGTCCCGTTCGACCGGTTGCTCGCCGAATCCGATTTTCTCTCGCTCCACTTACCGCTCACGGCGGAGACGCGGCACGTCATCAACCGCGCGACGCTGGCACAAATGAAGCCGGGCGCGGTGTTGGTGAACACGTCTCGCGGTGGGTTGGTGTGCGAAGCCGATCTCCTCCCGGCGCTCCGTGACGGGCGACTGGCCGGGGCGGCGCTGGACGTGTTCGAGGTGGAGCCGACACCGGCCGACAATCCGCTACGGGGACTGCCGAACGTGGTGCTGACGCCGCACGCGGCGGGTGTGGATGTGCGCTCGCTCGAAGACATGGCGCGCTCGGCGGCGGAAGCGATTGCATCGCTGCGGCGCGGCGAGTGGCCGACCGAGAAGGTGGTGAACCCCGAGGTCCGGTCCGCGTTTCGCTGGTGATCCAAACGAACTACTTCGGGAGCAACGTTAGGCGTGTGGTCGGATGAAATCTCGCCTCGCGGAGCGTGATGTCTTCACCGTAGTCATCACGCTCCGCGTGATGTGGCGTGACGAGGTACTCACGCGGAACCACCTGCAACGCGAAGACCTCACGCGGAGCGTGAGGACTACCATGAAGACATCGCCGCGAGAGGGAAATAATTTGCTGCCGATCGCCTTATCGCTTCGGGTACGGTGGTGGGGTCACCACCTTCGGCGGGTTCTTCTTCAGGTCCGCGAGCAGCACCTCGATGGCCTTGTTTAGCTGCTGGTCGTCGCCCGCGTACTCCTTTGCCGGGTCGTTGTCCACCACGATGTCGGGCGACACGCCGACGTTCTCCATGATCCACTCCTTGCCGCCGAGGTCGTAGCGCGAGAACTCCGGTCGGTTCAGCGTGCCACCGTCGAGCAGCGGAAGCGTGCCGCGAATACCCACCACGCCGCCCCAACTCCGCTTGCCGATGAGTTGACCCAGTTTGTAATGCCGGAACCGGTACGAAAAGATATCGCCGTCGGACGCGGAGAACTCGTTGAGTAAACACGCCATCGGCCCCACGAACGTGCCCGACGGGTCGATGGTCGGCTCCGCGTTGCGCGCGATGCCCACCATCGCGGCCTCGCGCCGCAGACGTTCGATTAGCATCGGCGACACGTTGCCGCCACCGTTCCCGCGAACGTCGATCACCAGCGCCTGCTTCTTCAACTGCGGATAGTAGTGCTTCGCGAACTCGTTCAACCCGGTGCTGAGCATGTCCGGCACGTGGATGTAGCCGAGTTTGCCGCCGCTCGCGTCGGACACTTTCTTGATGTTCGACTGCACCCACGCGTAGTAGTACAGGTCCGCTTCGTCGGCAGTGGGCGTGACGACCACGCGTCGCGCGCCTTCAGGGGTCGGCTTCGCACCCACCGATAGCACCACCAGTTTGCCGGCGGTGTTCACGAGCAGTTCGTTGATGTTCTTCACCGCACTCGTGGGTTGACCGTTGATCGCGACGATCCATTCATTGACGCTCACACTCACGCCGACCTCCGTGAGCGGTGAGCGGCGCTTCGCGTTCCAGTTCTCGCCCGGAAGAATGCGCACCACCTGGAAGAACCCCGTCTTCTCGTCGCGCTTGAACTCCGCGCCGAGCAACCCTTGCGACACCTTCCGCACCTCGGGCAGTTCGCCGCCGCCGACGTAGGCGTGCCCGACGTTCAACTCGCTAATCATCTCGCCGATGATGTACGTGAGGTCGGCGCGATGCGAAACGTGTTCCACCAACGGCTCGTACTTCTTGCGGACGCTCACCCAGTCAACACCGTGCAAGCCGGGGTCGTAGAAGAAGTCGCGCATCTGCCGCCAGCACTCGTGGAACATCTGCTTCCACTCGGCGCGCTTGTCGAGCGTTACTTCTAGCCCGGACAGGTTGAGTGCATCGCCGATCGTGACCGGTGCTTTCGGTAGGTCGATGATCGCGTACTTACCGCTCTGCTGAACCAGCATCTTCTTACCGTCGGCGGAGATTTCGTACCCACCGACGTTGCCTAGCGCGGTCTCTTTCTTCGAGCCAAAGTCGAAGACGTAGAGTTGCGACGGGCTACTGCTGCTGGCGCGGAAGTAATACAGCGAGTTGCCCGCTGACGTGAGCCCGCGATAGTTCGCCGCGGGTCCGGGCAGCGCGACGATGCGACCCGCGAGTCCTTCCAGATCGACCTTCGCGTACAGCGGGCCGTCTTTCTTCTCGTCCTTCTTCGCTTCGGGTTCGTCGTCGAGCTTCGGGCGCAGCGGGTTCTGCGTCGCCTTCGCGAGCGTCACGAAGTAGATGCGCGACATGTCGCGGTATGAGTGATTCCATTCCGTCTGGCTGAACGTCGGGTTAAAATCGCGTGCGGACACGAAGAACAGATACTTCCCGTCGCTGCTGAACGCGGGCGACCCGGACGAGTACCAGCCGTCGGTGACTTCGGTGGCCTTGCCCGCTTCGAGCGAGTACAGGTGAACCTTCGGCATCGCGTCCACTTCTTGCCGCCCGAACGCGACCAGCCGCGAGTCCGGTGACCAGACGTAATCGCGAATCTCCCAGGCTTTCGCCTGGTTCACCAGCGTGACCTTCTTCGACTCCACGTCCACGAATTGCAGGCGCAGTTTCTTGTCGCTCCAGAGAAGCTTCTTCGAGTCGGGTGACCACAATAGTTCGTACTTGTAGGTGTCCGCGTGTGTGGTGATCGCTTTCGCGGGCGAACTGCCGTCGGCCGGTCCGACGTGAATCTCGTCCTCGCCGGTGACGTCGGAGATGAACGCCACGCTCTTGCCGTCCGGTGACCACTTCGGGTTCCGCTCGTGCGCACCGGGCGAATGTGTGAGGTTGCGAGTGACGCCCTCGCCGCTCGGCACGGTGAACACGTCGCCGCGAGCGCCGAACAGTGCGCGTTTGCCATCGTGCGAAATCTCGAACGCGGTCACGTTCTTGCTCACGTCGGTGAGCACGCCACGTGCGCCGAGCCGATCCTCCAGAATCTTCACGTTCACCTTCTCGGCCTTGCCGGTCTTCACGTCGAACCGGTGGATGTAGCCGCCGTTCTCGAACACGATCGCGGTTTCGCTCGCGGACGGGAACTTGATGTCGAACTCGGTGAACTCGGTGTGGCGCGTCACCTGCTTCGTCGCGGGATCGACGGAGTACAGGTTGAATCGCTGTTCCTTGCCGCGATCCGAGAGGAAGTAGATCTTCCCGCCCGCGAACATCGGGATGATGTCCTGGCCTGGGTCGTCGGTGAGTTGCTCGGTCTTCTTGGTCGCGAAGTCGTAGAGCCACACGTCATCGCACATGCCGCCGCGATAGCGCTTCCAGGTGCGGAACTCGCGGAAGATGCGGTTGTAGACGAGTTGCTTGCCATCGGCCGAGAAGCTCGCGAACCCGCCACGCGGTAGCGGCAGCGGTTCCGCAAGTCCGCCTTCGACCGGCACCGTGTAAAGCTGCCCGATGAAGTCGTTGAACGACCGCATCCGCGAGCGGAACAGCACGTTCTTGCTGTCGGGTGTCCAGCCCATCACGATGTTGTTCGGCCCCATGCGGTCGGACACTTCGTCGCGTCCGAGCGTGGCGGTGTACGTGAGGCGCTTCGGCTCGCCGCCGGCGGCCGGCACCACGAATACTTCGGTGTTGCCGTCGTACTGCCCGGTGAAGGCGATCTGGGTGCCGTCCGGCGAGAAGCGCGGGAACAGTTCGAAGCCGGGGTGCGACGTGAGCCGTCTCGCCGTGCCGCCGCTCGCGGTTACCGTGTATAGATCGCCGGCGTAGGTGAAGACGATCTGGTCGCCGTGGATCGCGGGGAATCTGAGCAGCCGCGCCTCGTCGGGCGCGGCAACAGCAGGACCGGTGCCGAACGCAAGTGCGAGCGGCACGAGGAGCATGAAGCGAAGCATGAGGAACCCCGTTGGCGGGAATAGGTCGTGTGAGCGAATTGTCGGTGGAACCCGCCGGTCGTCAAGCGCTCCGGTCGGGGATCGGGAGTGATGGACTGGGTGAACCGTCTGTCGGCAGCGGATCTCAAATAACTTCGTTGCGATGTTCGCGGCGTGCCTCACTCCGCACCGACCGCGAGAGCAGATAGCAGCATCAGTCGCCGCGAAGCCCCAACTGAATCAGTTCACCGGTGTAGTTCGGTTGTGTCGTGGTCCACGCGCCCGCCTTCCCGCCACCGCCGTTCGCACCGGCCGCGAGGCCACGCGTGAGAACGTACCAGCAGAAGAAGCAATGGTTGCTCGTCGCACCGGGAAGGGCGGAGGGGTCGCGACCCAGTATCTCGTCGCGCAGTGCCGTTAGCCCGTCGCGGAAGATCGTGCCCACGATCGGGTGGTTCCGCGCGAACCCGATGATGTCTTCCACGCTGTCGGTGTGAATGTTGCCGATGGTGAGTTGGTCCAGGTCCGACGCGAAGCCGCAGCACGGCTTCACCTCGCCTTTCGGGTTCACGATGAGCGCCTGCCCCGGTCCCTCGCAATAGTCCTCCACAAACCACACGCCGTCCCACGGGTTGCCCGGCAACCCTTCGGCGCGCTCGACGGTCGCGAGGTGGTTCCAGCACGCGGTCATCGTCAGGTCGTCGCTCACGAGCAAGTAGCGACCAAGCAACTTCGACCACTCGACGACGCCACCGAGCGCGTCCGCGAGCCGGCGGATTGGCTCAAGTCCCTTGTCCGGTTCGCGGCTCGCGTAACTCAACGAGAGGATGGTGTCGCGGGCGAAGACCGCTCGCGTGACGTGACAGAACTCCGCAAGTTTAGCGATGTCCATTCCGTGGAACTTGTCCACACTCAACCCGATCTTGCCACTGAAACCGGCGTCGCGGAGTGCGGAAAGCACCACGGTCGCGTGCGCGGCGTCGCGATGCCACACGCCGTTCGTCATCAGTTTGTCGAACTTGAAGCCAAGCGTCGCGGCGCGTTTCGTGAGGGTGTTGAGAAACTCCGGGTACAGGAACGGTTCACCGCCGGTGAAGCCGAGCGTTTCGATACCGGCCGCGTGCGCCTGTTCGAGGAATCGAACCGCGCTCGGGACGTCGAGTCGGTCGGTCCACTCAATCGGCACGCAGCAATGAGGACACGCGAGGTTGCACTGATATGTGCCCGCGAACGACAAATAATTCGGCCGAAACGTTCGGGTTCGTTTCTTCACGGAGCGTGCTTCGCCCCTCGTCAGCGGTGGGATCGATTCGTTCATGGGTTCAGTTTAGCTACGACGCGCCGCGAATCGCGCGAGTTCTTAACGAAGTTAGAATCGCTTTGCAGGCTCGTCGTACAGTCTCACCCCCGTCTCATTCATGTAACGGGTTGTGTGGGCCACCACTTCCCGGCCGAACAGCCGTGAGTAGATTTCTCCTTGTGGATCGTCCGGGGAAGTGACAAAATCAGCACGGGCCGCTGTTTATTCACGGCGCGCCGTCACGGACAGAAATGGGAACCGCCATGCGTGGCTACAATATGCGGCTGCTGTCGTGCGGATTGCTCGTCACGCTCTTCACGTGGCTCGTTACGTGGGGCGGCCACGCGGTGAACGGGCAGCCGGTCATCGGCGGTGCGATCCAACCCGGTCAGCCCGGCAAAAAGGGCACGAAGGACGACAAGAAAGACGATATCTCATCGCTCGACGAGAACCTGCCGTTCTCTGTGCCTTACGACCGCAGTTCCAAACAACAACTCATCGCCGCACGCGATTACCTTGAGTTCAAGGATCCGCCGTACAACACCATTTGCCCGCTTCTTCAGGGCATTCTGGACGCGAAGAGTGACTCGTTCTTCGACGTGAAGGTCAAGGTTGGCGATCAGATCCGGATCAACCGGATCAGCGTCAAGACCGAGGCGAACCGCATCATCGCGGAGTTCCGGCCCGAGGGACTTCAGTTCTACCAGCAGGCGTACGGTGCCACCGCGTCGGCGATGCTCGACGAGGGGATCAAGGCGAACTACGACATCCCGATTCTCGCCGACGTTTCGCAGAGGTACTTCCACACCAAGGCCGGGGCCGAAGCCAAGATTCTGCTCGGTACGCTCTATCTCGAACGCGGCAACTTCCTCGAAGCGGCGTATTCGTTCGAGCGACTCTTCTCGCGCAAGGACGTGGACGAACTGCTCACGCCCCGCACGCTGTTCAAGGCGGCGCTCGCCTTCAAGCGGAGCGGTGACCCACGGCTCGCGGAACTGGCAAAGATCGCCGAGGAGAAGTTGTTCAAGGTAGCGAAGGACGGCCTCACCATCGGCCGCAAGAAGTACACGCCGGAAATGTTGCGTACGGAACTCATCCGACCCATCGAGTTGATGCGGGCCAACGTCCTCGTCGGCGAGTGGTCGCAGCGGGGGGGCAACCCCAGCCGCAACGCGGTCGTGGACGGCGGCCCGCCTTTCCTCGACAAGACCTTCGGCTTCCCGATGTTCTACGGCGGCGATGACGATGCCAACCTTTGGATCAAGGGCGAACTGGAGAAACTCTTTGCCCGCGATAGCAAGGCGCCCAAGAGCATCCCGCTGCCGGCGACGTTCCCGGTCACCACGTCCGATCTGATCATGTTCCGCAGTTACGACGGCGTTTATGGCGTTGCTACCAAGGACCGCGTCGCGACGACTGGTCGCATCGTCCGTGCGGGTGACATCGTGTGGCGCTCGAAGACCACCGCTGGCCTCTACCAACTGGTGAAGAGCGAAGAGACCAACGACGTGGACATGAGCCGCGACGCGAAGAACTGGTGGGGCACCTACAACAGCCGCCAGGTGAACGTGTCGAGCATCCTGTACGAGAACCCGCTGATCGGTTCGCTGGCCCACGACGGGCAGAACGTTTACTTCGTGGACGATCTCGCGATCACCCCGCCACCGGTTTACAACAACCCGGATTTCGGCATCAACGGCGGCCCGCAGTTCCGGCACAGCGGCGACCTCGCGGACATGGTCCGCGCCGGACGCCTGGCCGCCGTCGATATGAGAAGCGGCAGCCTCAAGTGGGAACTTGGCCGCGTGAAGGTCACCGAACCGGACCGCGACGCGAAGGCCGCGGCCCCGATACCGCTGCCAGCACGCCTCAACGAAGAAGAAGCGGATAAGAGTACCGACGCGTTTCGGCTGTGCCTCGACGCGGTGTTCCTTAGTGCACCGCTCCCAGTTAACGGGAAACTCTACGTGCTCATCGAGCAGGCCGGTGTGATTCGCCTACTGTGTCTCGACCCGAAGAACCTCGTGAAAGCCGCCGGACCGGACCCGACGCCGAAGCCCACGCTCGTGTGGAGTCAGAAGCTCGGTCGTCCGAACAGCACGCTCCCAACCGACTCCGTTCGCCGCTTCCAGGGCGCGACTCTCGCTGCCAGCGACGGCATCATTATTTGCCCGACCAACTCCGGCGTGGTCGTCGCCGTGGACACCATGTCCCGCAGCCTGTTGTGGGCGCACGGTTATCGCCAGATCGCTCCAACGACCCGCACGTTCGACCCACAGACTGGGCAACCCATCATCCCGCAGCAACTGCCGAACGACCGCTGGCGCTCCTCGGGGCCAATCATCAGCGGCGGGCGAGTTATCCTCACCGCCTATGACTCGCGCAAACTGGAGTGCGTCGACCTGCGCACCGGGAAGATCCACTGGTGGGTGCCGCAAGACGCCAACGACCTCTATGTCGGCGGCGTGGTGAACGACCGCGTCGTCGTGGTCGGCAAGAACCAGGTCAAGGCGTACCACCTGACTGGCGAGGACAAGGACACGGCCAAGCCGAAGCTCGCGTGGGAGTCCAACGGAATCCCGACCCCGACCGGCCACGGGGCCATCGGTCGGAATTCGTTCTACATCCCGGTCCGCCAGGACACCGCTGGTAGGGACACCACCCCCGCCGGCGAAATCTGGGCCATCAACATCGAGGACGGCAGGATCGTCTCGAAGACCGGCGCACGCAAGCGCAACGACACCGCCGAACTCGCGAAGTACGGCATCGGCAACCTCGTGTTCCAGGACGGCATGGTGTTCACGCAGTCACCGTGGGAGATCGCGGCGTACCCACAGTTGGAACTCAAGATCGCGGAGATGAACAAACTCCTCAAGATCAACCCGAACGACCCGCTTGGCCTTCTGGCTCGCGGCGAACTCAACCTCGACGACGGCAAACTGAAAGAAGCAGTCGCCGACTTCAAGTCTTCAGAGAAGAACAACCTCCCGATCGAGAAGATGCCGCTGTTGCGCGAGAAACTGTACATCGCGTACACGGAAATGCTTCGCGCCGACTTCAACACCGCAGAATCGTTCCTCAAGGAGTACGAGGCGCTCTGCGAACTCCCGACCGTCCCGATGGAGACGCCGGAAGACAAGATCCGTCGCGAGGACGAAACCAAACGCCGCAAGCGGTTGCACTACTACCTGCTCGCACGCGGTCGCGAAACGCAGGGCCGGCTCTCGGAGGCATTCGACCACTACCTCGCGCTCGCCAACCTTGGTGAGGGCAAGCAACTGCTCGAAATGCCGGACGAACCGAACGTGCGGATGCGGCCCGACGTGTGGGCACGCGGACGCATCGAATCGATGATCCGCCGTGCCGCGACGCCCGAAGCGAAGAAAACGCTCGAAGACCGCGTCATCAAGGAATGGAACGCGGTGAAGGACGGGAACAACATCCAACGGTTGCGCGAGTTCGTCGCGGTGTTCGGACCGTTCTTCGCTACAGGCACCGAGGCACAGTTCAAACTTGCCGACGTGCTGCTCTCGACCAACAACGACGCGGATACACGCGAGGCGCAGACGCACCTGTCGCAACTCCGCGTGACTTCCGATGAACCGGCCGTTCGCGCTCGTGCCACCGAGGCGCTCGCACAACTGATGATCAAGAGTCGCATGATGGAGGACGCGGTCGGCCTCTACGTGCAACTCGGCAAGGAATACCCCAACGTCGTCATCCGCGACGGCAAGACCGGGGCCGACTTCCTCACGAATCTGCTCACCGACAAGCGTCTGCTCCCGTTCCTGGAACCGAGCCGCTACCCGCTGCCAACCCGGATGAAGGCCGAACAACGCGAGGCGATGCCGAACGTCAACTACGGTGCACAGTTCGAGATCGAATCGCCGGCGGACTTGTTCCCCGCGTTCCGCCAGTACCGCTTCGTTCTCGACCAGAACATCAGCGGCAACGGCCAGTGGGCGCTCCGCGGGTTCGATCGGTCCACGGCCAACGAACGCGTCCGGTTCCCGAACATGCAGAACCCGAACATGTACTCGCGGAACGGCATGCCGATCCCGTGGTCGAAGTTCGTGCAAGGCAACGGGCACCTGATGCTCGTTCAACTCGGCATGACGGTGTACTGCTTCGACCTCGCCGAGAAGAAGGAAGTGTGGAACAAGAACCTGCTCATCGATAACCAACTCCAGCCGGGCATGAGCTACCAGGTGGAGATTCTGCCGGACGGCGAGTGCGAACTGTGGATGTCCAACGGCGTGAAGATGCCCATGGGTCGGTCCGCGATCCTTCAGGCGAGCTACGCCTGCCTTCTGACCACCGACGGATTGGAGTGCGTCGAACCGCTCACGCGCCGTGTGTTATGGACCCGCAAGGGCGTGCCCGAGCGAACTCACATCCACGGCGACGGACGCTACATCGTGCTCATCGAGTCCGATCCCAACACCCGTAAACCGGTGTCCACGAAACTGCTCCGCGCGGTGGACGGGATGCAGGTCGAAAACTCGCCCGACTCTGGGCGCGTACTTGCCGACGCGAAGTCGTACCGCATTTTCGGTCGTACGGCGCTCATCACGTCGGGCACCGACGTCCAGCCTCGCGTTCTGCGTCTCTACGACCTCGCGACCGGCAAGGACGTGTGGAAGAAGGAGTACGACGCGAAGGCCGTGCCTATCACGTCGCCGCTGAAGAGCGAGTGGGCCGGGTTCATCAAGGCTGACGGCAGCGCGGAAGTGTTCTCCGTTCGCACGGGCGAGACCATCGCGACGATGAAGATCGACGACAAGAACCTGAAGGCGCACCTCGAACCCTGTGTCAGCGCCCAGGTGTTCGCGGACTCCGACCGGTTCTACCTGACCCTCGACCGCGACCCGAACGTCAACAACCGTGTGCTCAACATCGGAGGGCAGGTCGCGGTCCGGTCGCAGAAAGTGAACGGGCCGCTCTACGCGTTCGACCGCGTATCCGGCAAGCGACTGTGGTTCTTCGAGGGGCTGTTCGACCAGCAGTTGCTGGTCGTGGAACACTTCGCGGAACTGCCCGTGCTCATTGCCTCCTCCGCGCCGATCATGAACGCGAGTAGCAACGGCTACAACCACTCGATCGTGGTGATCGAGAAGGAACGCGGCCGGTTGATCCTCGAGAAGTCGGTGGTGTACAACGGGAACATGTTCATGAATCTCGTGATCGACTCGAAGAACGGGACCATCAGCATGAACCGGTACGACACCCGCATCCTGATTACGCCCGACGAGCCGAAGAAGCCAGAAGAACCGAAGAAGTAAGTGATTGTGAGCCGTCTGTGGCTTCGCGAGTGCGTACCAGCGTACTCGCGAAGCCACAGACGGCAAAATTCGCAGCCTCCCCCGGTTTCTCCTCTCCAGCGTTGCAGACCCGCTTCGCGCCGGTGGGCAGTTGCCGACCACCAGTGTTAATGTTTTGCTCGTCAGTCGTCTTTTACCTACACCCCGCTTCTCGGTCGGTCGTGCACGGACCGTCTGAGCTGCGGCACACCAGTGGAGAGTTCTCATGCCCCGCAGTTGGTTGCTCGCGACCCTGGCGGTCTGTGTGGCGGGAGGCGTGGTTGCCATCCCCTGTCCTCAACATGTTCAAGCTGCCGACGACAAGAAGAACCAGAAGAAAGACATCGAGACGGCGATCGAGAAGGGCTTGGAGTATCTCAAAAAGACGCAAGCGCAGGACGGGCACTGGGAGGCGCAAGGCGGGCAGTACCCCACGACCATGACGGCGCTCGCGGGGATGGCGTTCCTGATGGAAGGCAGCACACTGAAGGAAGGCAAGTATTCCGATCAGGTGAAGAAGGCCGTGGACTGGTTCCTGGCAGCAGCGCGTCAGCAGCCCAACGGGATGATCGGCGACGTGCGTAACCCGACCGAGTCCACCCGTTACATGTACGGACAAGGGTTCGGCACCATGTTCCTCGCCAGCGTTTACGGTGAGGAAGAGGACAAGGAGCAACGCGAAAAGCTCGAAAAACTCCTCAAGAAGTCCGTCGAGTTCATCTGCAAGGCCCAAACGCTGAAGAAGCACAAGAAGCCGGAGGGCAAGGAAGTGAGCATCGGCGGTTGGGGCTACGTGAGCGCGGCCGACGGCGGCAACTTCGACGAAGGGTCGGTCACCATCACCGCGTTGCAGGGGCTTCGCGCTGCTCGTAACGCTGGTATCCCGGTCCCAAAGGAAAACATCGACCGTGCCGTGGACTACCTCGAGGCCTGCACGACCCCCAAGGGCGGGATCATTTATAGTTACAACCAGGGCGGCGGTGGGATCGGCGAGAACGGGCGTCCGCCGTTGACGGCTGCGGCCATTTGCTGCGGATTCAGCGCCGGCCAGTACAAGAGCGAACTCCCCAAGAGGTGGCTCAAGTACTGCAAGGACAACATCCCCATCGGGAAGGGTCGCCAGAGCCACGACGAGTACCAGACGTACTACTTCGCCCAGGCCATGTACGCGATCGGCGACGAGAAGTACGGTGAGATGTTCCCGAAAGAAGCGAAGGACACGTGGCTGACGTGGACTCGTTTCAAGGAGGGCACGTTCCAGGGGATTCTCGACAACCAAGATAAGACAAGTGGCGCGTGGAGCGGGGGCTACATCGGGCCGGCGTTCGCCACCAGCGTGAACCTCTGCATCTTGCAACTGGAGAAGGGCATCCTGCCCATCTACCAGAAGTAAGCCCGCGAACGTACCGGCAGGCGGGGTTTTAACGACCCGGTCTGCCGGTCCGCGTTGGCAGTGCCGCGAATTCCGCGTTTTCCTTGCGACGCCACCTCACGGCATCGCATATCTCTATCCTTACACTCGACCACCCTTACCTAACTTTCGAGAGCCAGCAACGATGAGTACCCCCGGTCAAATGGCGCAAAGCGACGTCGATTCCATCCAGAAATTGAAGACCGCATTCGACAACATCAAGAAGCAACTGACCCGCGTCATCGTCGGGCAGGATCTGGTTATCGAAGAGTTGCTGATCGCGCTCTTCAGCAAGGGCCACTGCATGTTGGAAGGCGTGCCGGGCCTCGCGAAGACGCTTATGATTAGCACCCTGTCACGGTGCTTGTCGCTGGAGTTTAGCCGCATCCAGTTCACGCCTGACCTGATGCCGGCCGACATCACCGGCACCGACTTCATCGAGAAGAACCCGGCGACTGGATCGTTCGAGTTGCTGTTCCGCCCAGGTCCATTGTTCTCGAACATGGTGCTCGCGGACGAAATCAACCGAACCCCGCCGCGAACCCAGGCCGCGCTCCTCGAGGCCATGCAAGAGCGGCAGGTGTCCGTCGGCCGCGTGCGGCACAAACTAGCGAACCCGTTCTTCGTACTCGCGACCCAGAACCCGATTGAGCAGGAAGGTACCTACCCGCTGCCCGAAGCGCAGCAGGACCGCTTCATGTTCAAGGTCTACGTCAAATACCCGAAGTTCAACGAAGAGTTCGAGATCGCCCGGCGCACGACTGGCGTTATGAACGACGAGATCACGCCCGTGCTCAGCGGCGAGCAGATCCAGGAAATCCAGACGCTGGTCCGCAAGGTGCCCGTGACCGACCATGTGATTCACTATTGCCTCGCGCTTGTTCGCCAGACCCGTGTGGGCGAACCGGGGACGCCGAAGTTCATCAAGGACTGGTTGAGTTGGGGCGCCGGCCCGCGTGCCGTTCAGAACCTGATCCTCGGCGGCAAGGCGCGCGCGCTGCTCTACGGCCGTGCCCACGTGACCACCGAAGACATCCGCGAACTCGCGTACCCGGTTCTGCGGCACCGCATCCTGACGAACTTCACCGCCGCGTCTGAAGGCGTGAACACCGACATGGTGGTCAAGAAGCTCGTCGAGGAGACGCCGGAGAAGGAAGGCGCGCTGCTTGGCGACCCGCGATTCCAGAAGATCTTCGCATCGTAAGCAGTTTCCAATTGTCATCGCGCCTCGTTTAGCGTTCGCCCCGCAGGGGCGATGACGCACTCGCCCCTGCGGGGCGAACGCTAAACGAATACGTCTGGCTCGCACCACAAGACGAAACACAAATGGCCAAGAAATCCGACCTCGATAACCCACGCCGGTTCCTTGACCCCAAAGTCATCGCGCGCATCTCGCAGTTAGATCTGCGGGCACGCCAGGTGGTCGAGGGCTACATCTCGGGGATGCACAAAAGCCCCGTCTACGGGCAGAGCGTCGAGTTCGTCCAGCACCGCGAGTACATGCCCGGCGACGACCTTCGCCGCATCGACTGGAAGGTGTGGCAGCGGTCCGACAAATTCGTCATCAAGCAGTACGAAGCGGAAACCAACCTCCGCTCATACGTCGTCGTGGACGCCAGCGAATCCATGCTCTACGGCGCGGACAAGTACCGTAAGAACGGTGGCCTCTACAAGTACGACTACGTCGCCACCGCCGCGGCGTGTTTGGCGTACCTCACGGTCAAGCAGCAGGACTCGTGCGGTCTCATCACGTTCGACTCGGACGTGCGCGAGGCGATCCCGCCGCGGAGTTCGATCCGGCATATGGATGCCGTGACCAAGGCGCTCCACGTGTCGAACCCGCGTGAGAAGACCGACATTCTCAAGATCTTGCGGCAGGTCGCGGAGGCCATGCCCAATCGCGGGCTGGTGCTCATCTTCTCGGACCTGCTCTGCGACCGCGAACCGCTGTTCAAGGGTCTGGAGATGCTCCGCCACCGGCGGCATGACGTGATGGTGTTCCACATCCTCGACGACGACGAACTGCAGTTCCCGTTCTCCGGGATGACCAAGTTTGAAGGACTGGAGCAGCAACCGGATCTGCTGTGCGACCCACGCTCGCTCCGCGAAGGGTATCTGGAAGAACTGGAACTGTACCTGACGGAAGTGCGCCGCGGTTGCACGCGAATCGGCGTGGATTACACGCTGCTCCGCACAAGCGACTACATGGACGCGGTTCTCTCGAAGTTCCTCTTCCAGCGTATGGCGACGCGGGCCAACCCCGCCCGCCGCTAACTTTCGATTTCTTGCTGTAGCCGGCCTCTGTGAGGCCGGTCCGGGGTCACAGACCCCGGCTACAGAAGACGACTATAAGACACGACCACCGACGCCGAGACTCGCACCGATGATGTCGCTGTTTCTCAATCCGTGGACGTTCCTGGCCGGCGCGGCTCTCGTCAGCGCGCCCATCATTATCCACCTCATCAACCGGATACGGTTCCGGCGGGTTCGGTGGGCGGCGATGGAGTTCCTGCTCAAAGCCCAGAAACGCATGCGCCGGCGCAAGATCCTGGAGCAACTGCTCCTGCTCTTCATGCGATGCTTGCTCGTCTTTCTCGCGGGTATCCTCTTCGCGCGGTTCCTCGGCGGTTGCGGGAGCCAGCAGGGCATGGAGACACGCCCGACCACGCACCTCGTCATCCTCGACGACACGCCGAGCATGGCCGACGGCTGGCGCCGCGAAGACGGTGTGCAGACCGATGCCTACACCGAAGGCAAGAAGCTCATTTACGAGAAGCTGATGCCGGCCGCGGGGGAGGCGACCACGAGCCAGACGCTCCAGGTCGTACGCCTGTCGGAACTCGACAAGCCGTTTCCGGCGAAACTTGAAGACGGCAAGGTGAACGCCGCGGCCATCGACGCGATGGAGGGGCACCTCAAGCCGCTCCAGATTTCGACTATTCGCAAGACGTTGAAGGACGGACTTGACCAGGCGAAGGGGCTGTTCGGCAACGCCGCTGCTTCCGACGCGAAGGTGCTTCACGTCGTCGCCGATCTGCGCAATGTGGACTGGGCCGAAGACGGGCAAGCGATCACGGACAAACTCACGGAACTGAAAGACATCGGCGTCACGGTTCACCTGATCGACGTGGTGAACCCCGCACGCAAGCCAGACCGCAAGTCGCCGCAGTTCAGCGACAACGTCTCCATCATCGAGGTCAAGCCGCGTAACCGCGTCGTCGCAGCTAACCAACAGACCGATATCGAGGTGCGGGTCAAGAACTTCGGCGCGACCGACCTCAAGGAGGTCCGCGTTGACTTCTACTTGAACGGCGTGAAAGACCTGATCCCGTCGCTCGTGTTCCCCAGCCTCCCGGCCAACCAGGAACGCGTGTTGACCGTGCAGGGGACATTCACGCAGACCGGGTCGCGTGAGAAACCGCTGGACCGGTTCAACCTGGTGACTGCGGTTCTCGGCACGCCCGAACCGGGCGGTCTTCAGGTCGATAACGCGAGACACGCGGTCGTCGAGGTGCGCCCGAAGTTGCAAGTCCTCGTCGTCGATGGGCGAGTCGACAAGCGTGACAAGCAGGAGGGTGATAGCTTCTATCTCCGCAAGTTGTTCATCGACTCCTTCGGCGGTATCGATTGGGTTACGACCGAAGCGCCGAAGCTCGACGGCTACGACCTGCGGCCGTTCACAACGGTGTACTTGCTCAATGTCCCGCAACTCAGCGATGGCGCGGTCGCGAACCTCGAACGGTTCGTGCAGGGCGGCGGCGGCGTGGGCGTGTTCCTCGGGCCGGACGTGAAGCCGGACGACTACACCAAGCGGATGTATCGCGGCGGGCAAGGCTTCTTCCCGGTGCCGCTGCCAGCGACCGGGTTCACCAAGGAACTGACACCGATCGAGAAGACGGCGCGAGAACTCGCGTTCGGCAAGCGCGTGATTCTCCGCGACCCGGCCAACCGGATGCACCCGGCTCTGTACTCGATCTACACCAACGAGCGCGGCGGTACAGCGAAGGACAGCGACGTCGAACGATACTTCCTGTTCACCAACATCGACTTCTACTGGCCGGTGGCGCGGCGCGGCGGCTGGCGTGACGACAAGTCGGTGCAGGAACTGTACTGCATGCCGAACGAGAAGCCGATTGCGGAGTTCGAGGAACGCTCCCGGGCGCTCGTGAACGAGATCAAGAAGAGATACACCGAACCAAAATTCGAGAAGGCTCGCAAGTTCCTCGACCCGATCCTCAAGAACGTCAACGATTCGCCCGCGGTTCCCGGTCTCCCGCTCTCGATTCTCGCGCGTTATCTCGATCAGTTGATCTGCGACCTGATCAACGACGGCGACGAGAGCGAGCCGATCCTGCGCGACTTCTGGAACCAGCCAGAACTGGCCGAGGTCAAGCCGCTCGCGATGCAGCTCCGCGACGAGGCGAAGTACGGCGACCCGCTGTACATCGCGAAGCAGTTCGGTCGCGGACGCGTCGCGGTGATGACCACCGACGCGGGCGGGGTTCACAGCCCCGGCACCAAGCAGTGGACCGACTGGCCGTCCGGTAAGGGCAGCCCGGGTTGGGTCGTGGTGGTCAGCGAGATGCAGCGGTTCCTGTCCGGCGGCGGTGGCGAAAGCAACCTGTCGCTCGGCGACCGTTACTTCGCGGAATTCGAGGCCGGTCGATACAAGCCGTCCACGGCGCGCCACCTGCTCACCGCGGACACCGTGAAGGCGGCCGGTGGGCGTGCGGCGCTTGTCCTCAAGGAACTTGGCGAGCAACCGCTCGACCAACCCGCGAACGAACCAGGCGCAGCCGCGGACGCTCCACGCCGACCGTTCCAACTGGCCTACGCCGAGGCGAAGATTCCCGGCGCGTACATCTTCAGCCTGACGCGACTCAGGGGCGACAAGGATCCGCCTGGTACGCCCGCCGAACAACCGGACTACGCTGTCATTGCGTTCAACGTGGACGCAGCGCGCGAAGGCGACCTGCGTCGCGCCAACACCGACGACATCTCCCAATCGACCAACAAGGCTCCGTTACACAACATCGAAGACCTGTCGTGGATCGATGACCTCAAGCAGAAGCCGACGGACATGTCGAGTCGGCGCTGGTTGTATCTGCTCATCTTGCTCCTGTTAATCGCGGAGCAAGCGTGGGCGGTCCGGATCAGTTACCACACGAAACCGGAAGACCTCGACGCGCTCGCCCCGAGCGCGGCCGCGGCCTTCTCGCACCACACAACCGTGACCCCGGCCTCGTCAGGCGACGCCGCGGACGCGGTTGCAAGGGCGAGATAGTTCGGCGCGCTCCTCCGAGACGCGACGAATCGATACACGGGACACGAAACAACACTGGTCCGCACACCGGCGAGTAGGCGATGAACGACACAACTACGACGAAGAAGACCGAATTCGTGTTCCGACGCCTGGCCGACTCATTCGACCAGTTCACAGGGGACGTGTTCGCGGTCTTCGTGGGGAACCTGTTCTCCCTCGTGCTACTGGGACTGCTGTTCCTGGTGATCGTCGCGCGGGTGGCGTACCGGTTCGCAAGCCCGGCAAGTAAGTCGCAGAAGACGAGCGACGCCACGTCCGTCGGCGTGGTCTGGGGCGTGATCGCCGCTCTCGCGGTCTTCGCGCTGTTGCACGAGGCCGTCCTGCTGATCGCGACCGTGTTCCGCGGTCAGTCGCTTCCGCTGTGGCGTCTCATCGTCGCCGGTCTCGCGGAACCGCTCTGCCTCGCGGCGCTCGGCGCTATCGCGTACGCAATGTTTCAGTTCTTCCGGGCACCGACTTCCGCCACGGCCGCCCCACGCGATGTGGGCGCGCTCGGGCTGTCGCTGGCGTCGGGTCTGCTCGTCGGCGCAACGGTCGTGTGGTGGCTGGTCGCGTACTACGTGCGGGACTCGGAGCCGTCGAAGGGCGAGGGCGAGTCGCTGACGACCGCCGGGGGCGGGAACGTGGTGAAGTGGTATGCGTTCACCTCCGCTCTGTTCCTCCTTGGCGCGGTTTTCGTCGTGCTCATGTACATCAAGGACTGCCGGACCGTGCAGTGGTTCTTCGCCATCCCGCTCGCACTGCTTCGCATCACCGTTTACGCAATTCTGTGCGTTGTCTTCCTGCTCCCCGCGATGCAGACCTGGGAAGACACGAACAAGCAGTCGCGCGTCATAATCCTGCTCGACATCAGCCCGAGCGTGACCGACGTGACCGATGAGACTGGCGGCACGACCGCGAAGAAGCGCATCGACCTCCTCATCGACTTCCTGACCGACGAGAAGGTCGCGTTCATGAAGAACCTGTTGGAGAAGAACCCGGTCGCGGTGTACGCCTTCGGCACGCGCCTCGACGAGACGCCGACCATGATCGGCCACAAAGAGCCGGCGTGGGCGAAGGCGGAATGGGACTCGTTCCGCCGGTACGACTTCAAGCCGTTTGTGCTCCGCGGGCTGTCGGACGCGGGCAAGGAACAGATCCGCGCGTCACGCGAATGGGGCGACGGCCCCGGCACCGCGGACTGGGCGCAGTCGTGGTTCGCGCGGAAGGGCACCGACGACCTGAAGACGCTCGCGAACCTCGAATCGGACGCGGACGTTGAGATTCTCAAGAGGAACCTGGAGAAGCTCGACAAGCGCATCGACGTGGCCCGCACGATCACGCTTGGCACCAACGTGCCCGATTCGATCACGGCCGCGATCAACCGCGAGTCGTCCAACATGGTGCAGGGCATCATCGTGTTGTCGGACGGGCGCAGCAACCTCGGCTCCGATTCGAGCTACGCGGAACTGCGTGAACGAGCGAGCCGCGAGAAGATCCCGGTGTTCACCATCACGGTCGGCGAGGACCGCGAGCGAGTCGCGATCACGATCAGCGATGTGCAGGCACCCGATAGCGCGCCCATTGACGAGGCGTCGAAGGTCATTGTCGAGGCCGACGGCTACAACCTCGCGAACAAGGAAATCGATGTGATACTCGACCTGTGGATGCCAGGGAAGGACGTGAAGAAAGACGCTGCGGACCATCAGATTACTCAGAAACTCATGTTCGCACCGGGCGACCCGCCGCACGGTCAGTCAGAGTTCGTCATCGACCCGGCGAAGTTGCCGGAGAAGCTCACGATCGAGTCGAAGGATGCGGCCATCAAGAAGCGCGTAATGCCGGAAGGGAAGTGGTCCGCCCGCGCCCGGATCGCGCGAGACCCGCAAGAAGCGTTCCCGGACCCCGAGCACATCAGCACCGTGCGCGAGATCAACTTCGTGCAACAGAAGCTCCGCATCCTGCTGATGGCGGGCGCACCGTCGCGTGAGTTCACGTTCCTCCGCACGCTGCTCGTGCGTGAAGTTCAGGACAAGCGTGCGTCGCTCACCACGTTCGTTCAGAACGACGCCGGCACCAGCGGCAAACTCACCGCGGAACAGGACGAAACCGTCATCCCGCGGTTCCCCACCAAGTTCGACCTGAAGACCACCGGGAAGATCACTCCCGAAGACCGGCCGTACAACCTGAACGAGTACGACGTGCTGATCGCGTTCGACCCGGACTGGAGCGAGCTTTCGCTACAGCAGGCCGAAGACCTTGCACGCTGGGTCAAGGAAGGCGGTGGTGGTCTCATCTACGTCGCCGGCCCGATCAACACGTTCCAGCTTGCTCGCGTTGAAGAGAACAGCCGGCTCGACCCGCTGCTCAAGATCCTCCCGGTCCAGCCAGCCGACATCATCGCGCAGCGGATCAAGCCGATCCCGAAGACGCCGCGCCGGCTCTACCTGAACTCGAAGGCGATCATCGGCTCGGACCTGCTCAAGCTCGACGACAAGGTGAAGGACGATCCCATTGCGGGCTGGGAACTGTTCTTCACCGACCGCGACAAGTACGTCGCGGACGTGGACCTGAAGAACGAACTGTTCCCCAAACGCGGGTTCTTCTCCTGTTACCCACTGAAGCAGGACGTGGGTATCGGCGGGGTGAAGGCGGGTAGCGCCGTGCTCGCGGAGTTTGCCGACGTGGGCGATACGGGCGAGGTGGTTAAACTCCCGTACCTCGTGACCAACAACCCGTCGGCCGCGTGGCGCACGTGTTTCCTGGCATCGGGCGAGTTCTACAAGATGCGCGTTTACGAACCGAGCGAGGGGACCGGGCGTGAGTACTTCGAGCGCATCTGGATCAAGATGATCAAATACATGGCGGGCAAGCGGAACATCAAGGCGCCGCGTGGCCGCATCCTGGTTGGTAAGGAAGCGGTCGCCGGGGCGCCTCTTCGCGTGCAGGCCCGCGTCCTCGATGAGAGCGCGAAGCCTTACGCGATCTCCGTGCCCGCGCCGAAGTTCACGATTATTCAGGAACCGATTGGCGGCGGCGACAAGCGGTCGTTCGGGCCGTACGACCTCGCGCCCAAGATCAGCAACACCGGCGCCCCATTCGACGGCTACTACGCCGGTCAGGTACTGCTCGATCCGAAGATCTTCACTCCCGGCGAGTCGCTCTACCGCGTTGAGATTGAGGTGCCCGACGCGGCCAGCGAGAAACTCACGGGCGAATTCAAGATTCGTGCTGCCGACCCGGAGATGGACAACAAGAAGCCGGACTTCCCCGCGATGCTCCGCATGGCGAGCGAGTTCGACAAGGATTTCCAGGCGCGACTCCCAGACAAGCTGAGGGTCGATCTGGGAACCAAACTGCCAAAGGAGGCCGGCGTCCACCGGCTCGCGTTCAAGGTGAGCGACACCGAGATGCTCAAACTGATCCCGGAGTGCATGAAGACCGAGAAACGGAGCATGGAGAATCGCGGTCCGGTTCACGACCTGTGGGACAAGCCGCTCAAGTTCACGGTTCTGGGTACCGAGGTCCGCCTCATGGACTTCGAGTTGACTCAACTGCGGACGAACGTCGGCTTGATCATCCTGCTCGCGGCGGCGATCGGTTTCCTGCTCACTCGCGTGCTCTGGGCGGTGGCGATCGAGCAGCTCGGTTCTGGCACGCGGCTCGCGATCAACCTGCCGATCCTGGCGCTGCAACTGCTTGCCCTGGCATCGCTGGGCGTGCTGATGTTGGTGGGCATGTTCGACTGGTGGTTCTGGGCAATCGGCGTCGGCCTATTCGTCACCCAGGTGATCGCCTTCCGAAGCGAGTGGGTGGGCGGGTTGGTGATGCTCGGCGTACTCGCCGTCGGGAGCGCGGTTACGCTCCTCGCTACGTCCGTCTGGGGCTTCAGTGGAGCGAGCGTGCAGACGAGTTTCGCGCTACTGTCGGTTGTCTCGCTCCTCTCAGCGGAGTGGCTCGCGCGGAAGCTCTTGCGGCTCGCGTGATCGATACTCGCAGCGTCCAGGTTTAACAGGGCTTACGCCCTGTGATTGCCAAGATCAGAACACCGAACACTGGGTAACGATATGTCCACCGTGGAACGAACCCGCCGGCCCGCGAACCCCGAACTCGCGCGCGATCCGCAGGTGTACCACCCGCTCGACCAGCTTCGCGGCATCATCAGGCGCTACGTCATCATCGAAGGCGCAATCTCCGCGTTCCTGTTCGTGGCCCTCTGGTTCACGCTCGGGCTGATCTTCGACTTTGGGCTGTTCAAAGTGACCGGGTGGGACTGGGCGCTGGACGGGGCGCGTGCAATCCGGGCCATCGCACTCATCACGGCGCTGGGTCTGTTCGCGGCCATCCTGGTGTTCCGCATCGTGACGCGCGTCACGAAGGAGTTCTCGTACGCCGCGCTCGCGCTCGTCCTGGAACGCAAGTTCCCGAAGTTGCTTGGCGACCGACTCATCACCGCGGTCGAGATGGCCGACGTGGAAGCGATGGGCAAGTTCGGGTACTCGAAGGACATGATCCGGGCGACCATCGCCGAGGCCCGCGAGCGGGTTGCCAAGGTGCCCGTGAGCAAGGTGTTCAACTGGAAGCGACTGTGGGTGATGGGCTTCCTCGCTTTCGCAATGCTGTTCTCGACGGTGGCCGTGTCGTTCGCGAGTCACGTGATCGCGACGAAGTCCGTCAGCCCATACCGGTTCGCGTGGAAGTTCGCGCACGTCTCTGGCATCTTCGTCGAGCGGAACGTCGCGCTGATGAACACACCGTGGCCGCGCCGGGCGCACGTCGAACTCGTTGGCTTCCCAGAAACCGAGGCGACCGTCAGCCGCGACATCGCCTCCGTGCCCGTTACCGCCCGCACGTACAAGTGGGTCATCGCTGACCGCAAGGTGTCGGAGGGCTGGCGCCCGATGATGTGGTCGGACGTGAACGAGAACCTCATCGACGGCAAGGTGCCGGAGTTCGACTTCCAGGCGCTGCGATCCCCTGACGAACTGCACGGCAGTGTACCGAATACCGCGTTCGGGTGGAGCGTGGACGCGGTCGAACGCCGGCTCACTGCGGCCGAGGGCGCGGGGACGTCCCACCCGTCGGCGGCGCTGGGCGATGATAAGTTTGTCGAGCTTCAAGAAGTGATGAAGGCGCTTAACGCGAAAGCAGATCAGCCGAGCATGGGGCGCACGCTTCGCAAACTCGAACTATCGCGTCAGGTGATCAAGATCGATGAGGAAGGCAACCTGGTCAAGGTCGATGAACCGATCGAGGTGTCCTTCAAGTACTACGGCGCAAAGTACCGCGGCAACGGCACGCTCAAGGCGAAGCAGAACAACGAGTTCGATGGCGACATCAGTGGTCTAAAGGAAGACGTCGCGTTTGTCGTGAAGGCCGACGACTTCGCCACGCGACCGCACCGGATTCGGCTGATCCCGCCGCCGACACTCAAGCGGTTGTACCGCATCCAGGAAGAACCGTCGTACCTGCACCACGCACCGCCCCAGGGAGCGAGCTTCGACGACCTGAAGGGCAAGCGGCAGTTGATGAGCGAGCGGAACCTCTCGCTCACGGGCGAAAGGTCCGTGTTCGTCGTGCCCGCGGGCACGCACCTTACGATCTTTGCGGACGCCTACACCGACGACGCGGGCGTGCTGTCGGACAACGACGCGATCGTGTCCGCGTTCGCAACGCCGGTAACCGGACGGTTCCCCGGCACGGTGATGGACGCGGATGGTAAACCGACCCAGGCACCCGTGCCCGTGCAACTCAGCGGCGGCGGCAAGGGGTTTACCATTGTCTTCAAGAACCAGGCTGAAGGCACGGCCAGCACTGCGCCGGTTGGTAAAGCCGTGAACCTCGACTACCGGTTGAAAGAGCCGGTCGAGTTCAAGGTGACCTGGACGAACAAGTACAACGTGAGCACCACGCGGGCGATTCTCATTCAAGTCGCGCAGGATCAGCCGCCGGTGGTGGAAGTCGGAGTAGACGTGATTCGCAAGTCGGGCAACGTGTACCTCGTCACGCCGCTCGCCCGCATCCCGTTCAACCCGGATAGTTTCGTCAAGGACGACCACGGGTTGAGCAAGGTCGAGTACCTGTTCAACTACTACGCGGAAGACTCCGACGTGGTCCGCGGACTGCGCACCAAGTACGCGCTGCGGTCGTTGCTCGACGCACCCGCGACCGGACCGCAGTACCTCACGTCGCTGCTGCTGCCGCGGTTGCACATGGAGAACTTCCGGCAACTCGACAAGAGCGACGACCGGCTCAGCGCGTCGGTGTTCGTGAGCGAGTTCGTGAACCAGAACAGCCGGCTCCGCCGCGACACGAAGGAGGCTCTTGAGAACCGCCTGCGATCCGCAAGTGGCGACGAGACGAACCCCGAAGCGGTGCGGAAGATCGAACTGAAGAACTCAGACCGCGACTACTTCGACCTGAAGGAACTGAACGACCAGAAGATCATCAAACTTCTGCCGTCGGGTGATGACGTGCAGGCCACGTATCGCATGGATCTGTACGTACAGGCGACGGACAACAACGCGGACGCGGACGGAGGCCCGCGCATCACGCGCAGCAGCGAACCGATTCGCCTCCGTATCGTTTCCGAAGGCGACCTCTTGCTCGAAATCAGCAAGGAGGAGTTGTTACTCGGCGAACGTCTGGACGAGGCTCTCGTGAAGCTCGCGGCTGCGAAGCGCAAGTACGACTTCGTTCGTAGCGCCAACGGCTTCAAGGAAGAGACGCCGGAGCAAGTGGACGCGGTGAAGGTGCGTCACCAGGACGCGCTGCAGGACGTGGACAAGTCACGCGACATCGTGCAAACGGTGCTCCGCGAGTTTCGCCGCATCGCTCGCGAGTGTCAGGTGAACCGCGTTGTTGAGATCACCACCAAGAACTACCTGAACTACTGTGGAAAGCTGGAAGCCATCTTGAGCGAAGACCCGAACGCCTCGGTCGCGTTCCCGAAGACACAGGGTCTGATGAACGGAGTGCAGAACACGCTGAACACGGGCCGCTGGGCGCCACTCGGCAGCGTCACCGACGCCGAACAATCGCTCTACGCGCTTGAACGCCTGCTCATGGAGATCCGCAGGGAAATCGGCGAGTCGGAGAAGAGGGAATTCCTGATCAAGAGCCTCCGAAAGATCCTGGAT
Organism: Planctomycetia bacterium; assembly: GCA_005772955.1. GTDB lineage: Bacteria > Planctomycetota > Planctomycetia > Gemmatales > Gemmataceae > Gemmata. The sequence continues at coordinate 28,665 of SXID01000244.1, read as the reverse complement.
GACCAACGCCGTGTCGAGGCGCAGATCAAGAAGATGGAAGAAGACTTCCGCATCAAATATACCAGCGAGAAGCCGACTATCGGCGAGATCGGCGCGGTCGCGCTGAACAAGAACGAGGCCAAGAAACTGAGCCACACAATCATCTGGGCGAAGTACAAGGAAGACGACCTGACCGTGAAGGTGACAGCGTCCGATCCGTCGCTGGTCGTTCCAGCGGAACTGAAACTTAACTTCGAGACCCACCAGTTCCGTTTCGACTATCAGGTGAAAGCCGGGGCGAAAGAAGGGAACTACAAGATCACGCTCACGCCCGCGGTCGGCAATCCGGTTGAGGTGACCGTGATCGTGAAGTGACCTCGCACAGTCGGTGCCGTGGAGGTACACATTTGCCGAGCCGGAAGCGTGAGGGCGGACAACGTTATCCGTCGCGTACGCTTCCGACTCGGCAAGACCATCTCTGACCACTTGACGTCGGAGTTGCACAAGAGCAGGCGAGAAAAGCTCAGAAGAAGTCGCCCTCTGGTGAAATCACGGGCAAGAGTGGGCTGAGTTCGTAACAGACTGTAACATTTGCCCGAACACTTACCGTTTTTCCCCTGTTGACTGTTGGCGGCTCTACGACGGGTCGTCACAATGGCAGACGAATGACCACTCCGTGACGTGGGTTATCCGCGTCGCACCCTTAGGAGGGAGGCTACTCATGTTCCGCCGGTTGCCGACGTTGATGTCGCTGACTTTTGCCGCGACACTTGGCTTGTTCACACTCACTTCGGTGCTGACCGCCCAGCCGACACCAGTTCCCGCCACCGATCCCGGTGCCAAGCGTGGCCAGGAAGCCAACCTGAAGCTCTACAAGGACTTCATGGACCGGGTGTTGCGGCTCGCCCAAAAGTGGGAGAAGAGCGACAGCCAGGAAGAAAAGGACCGCGCCCAGTCCCTCCGCGCGGTGCTGAAACTGGCTGAAGAGAAGGGTGCCGAGAAACTGTTCAAGGAACTCATCGAAGGCTTGAACGGCAAGAACCTCGGTGGTAGCGACTTCGAGACCTTGCTCGGCAAGGACAAGAAGCTCATTGCCATCCTCAGCGAGATCTTGAACCTCCTCGAAACCGAGGACGATGCGCAGCGCATCAAGAACGACATCAAGAAGTTGGAAGACGCGATCCGGGCGATCCGCGACATCAAGACCAAGCAGGAAAACCTGCTGGCGCGGACCTTCAACCCAAAGAGCGATACCGACAAACTCGCGAAGGATCAGAACCTGCTCTCGAAAGCGACGCAAGACCTTGCGAACGCGCTTGCGAAGGCCGCGAACCCGAACGACAAGCCGGGCCAGCCAAACGCTGGTGACAAGCAAGACCCGAAGTCCGAGAACAAGCCGGAATCGAAGCCGGGCGAAAACAACGCCGAAGCCAAGCCCGACACGAAGGAGAACAAGGCCGACGGCAAGCCGGGCGAAGGGATGCCGATGCCGGGGATGCCGATGGCCGGCGACCCGAAGGGCGGCGACGGCAAGCCAATGGGCGGCATGCCGATGGGCGGGATGCCGGGCGGCGACAAGCCGTCCCCGAAGGATCCGATGGGCGGCGATCCGAAGCCGGGCGACCCGAAGGCCGGCGGCGAGCCGAAGCCGATGGGTACCGATCCGAAGATGCCGCCGATGGGCGGCGATCCGAAGCCGGGCGATCCGAAACCAGGGGACAGCAAGGCGCAGGGCGATGGCAAGGGCGAGCCGAAGCCGTCAGCCGGGATGCCGGGGGGCGAAGGCAAGCCGATGAGCGGCGAAGGCATGGGCGGTATGCCGATGCCGGGCGGCGGCCCGCCTCCGGGCGCGTCGAAGCCGGGTGGCTCGCCCCCTCCGGGCGGCAGCCCGCCCCCTCCGGGAGCCAAGAAAGACCCGGCCGCGGACAACGTTCAGCAAGCAGTCCCGGATCAGAACGACGCCGAAGACAACATCAAGAAGAAGGACAAGGACGCCGCCACCAAGAAGCAAGACGAGGCGATCAAGAAACTGGAAGAGGCGCTCAAGGAACTGGAAGCCCGCCTGAAGCAACTTCGCGAGAAGGAACTGGCCAAGCTCCTCGAAAACCTCGAGAAGCGGGTCGCGATGATGCTCAAGATGCAGATCGAAGTGAAGGCGGCGACCGAGAACATCGACAAGACCGTGAAGGCGCTCGGCGGCAACAAGCCAGCGGTCGCGGAGATCCAAAAGAGCCAGACCGAAGCGGACAAGGAAAGCCAGATCGTCGCGCTTGCCGAAGCCACGCTCAAGTTGATGGAGGGTGAAGGCAGCGCAGTTGTGTTCGCGGGCGTGCTGAAGGAAGTCATGGGTGACATGACGGCCGTTCAGAAGCGGCTCAACGAGGCCCGCGTTGGCGCGGACACCCAGCAGATTGAGCAAGACATCATCGACCAACTCACGATGATGAAGGACGCGCTCAAGAAGGCCAAGCAGGACATGGAGAGCAAGCCGAGCGATCCGAAGCCGTCTGACCCGAACGCGAAGAAGCAGGACAACAAGCTGTTGGAACTGCTCGCGGAACTCAAGCTGGTGAAGTCGCTCCAGGAGCAGGTGAACAAGCGGACGATCATGTACAATAAGCAGGATCCGGGCGAGCAGGCGAAAGACCCGCTGATTCAGGCGGAACTGGCCCAACTCGCGGCCCGGCAGGAAGTCCTCAAGAAGATGATCCACGACATCGCGACGAAGGCCAATCAGTGAGTCGCTGATGAGGAAGTTAAGAGCTGGGCACAATAATTGTTGTGTCCAACTCGAAGTAAAGGTAGACTCCCGTTGTGAATAATGCGCGTGTCAGTCGTCTAAATGGCGTCTGGCGCGTGTTTCGCGAGATCACAAATTTTCTGGTTTCGTTCACCCGCACAAGGAGCATGAGTCGTGAAGATCCGAAAGCTGTTCGCGGCTGCCACCATTGCGACGGGACTGGCCGTCACCGCGACCCCTGCACTTGCCGCCGAACCGGCCAAGAAGCCGACGTTCGGATTCAGCACATTGAAGGCCGCCACCCCAGAATCCGCCAAGGCCAACTCCGCGACGTGGCTGAAGTCGGTCGGCAAGTTCGACCAGGCCGCCTTCGACAAGATCTGGTCCGACGAGAAGCGGACAGTCCTCGACCGTACCGCCGACTCGCTCGCGCTGGGTAACACCGAAGTCGCCGCGATGCTGGCCAACGTCCGCAAGCAAGAAGCGATGGCCCCGGACGCGGTGCCCGCTATCCTGAAGGATGAGAAGCAAGACGCCTTCTTCCGCACCAACGTGACCCTCGCGTTCGCGAAGGCCGCCGCTAGCAAGAAGGTCTACGAAGAGGCTCTGGAAGCGCTAAAGAGCGTGAACCCGGAGTTCGCCGTCGACCCGGCCAGCTTCTACTTCTTCAAGGCGGTTTCGCACCATGCGACCGCGATGAAGACCGGCGACAAGGAAGCCGCGATCCTCTCGATTGTCAAGCTCCTCGACGACGTGGCCGACGCGCCGGACCGCTACAAGATGGTTGCGACCCTGATGTTCTTCGAGATGCAGGGCTGGGCGACCGATCCCAAAGACCTGTCGAACATCGGCCGTCTGATGGACAACAGCGGTCGCCGGCTCGACCTTGCCCGCGGTGGCGAGAAGACCCAGGACATCCAGAAAAAGATCGTGTTCCGGCTCGACGAGTTGATCAAGGAACTCGAAGCCAAGAGCAAGCCCGGCGATGGTCAGGCCAACGGCGGCAGTTGCCCCAGCGGCGGCGACAAGCCGGGCCAGGGACAGAAGCCGGGCAGCGGGAACAACCTGCAACCGATGCAGAACGCCCCGGACAGTACGATCATGGGCGGCAGCGGTCCGGGCAAGACGACTGAACAGGACCTCCGCAAGATCGCCGAGCAGTGGGGCACCCTGCCGCCGGAGAAGCGCGCCAAGGTCATCACGGACATCACCCGCGACCTGCCGCCGAAGTTCGAGCCGATGATCAAGAACTACTTCGAGGCCCTGGACAAGATCCACGGTTACAAGAAGTGAGTTTTCGGCTGCTGACGTGTGTGTAATCTAAGGCGGTGACCGCGCGCTCGCGGTCACCGCCTCTTACGTTCTCGGCGGGTCGTGACCCCGGAAACCCCGCCTTCCTGCTCGCCTCAGGAGCGTGTTCAGGAAATGCGTAGTTTATCAACGAGCCGCGACCGCAAGGGAGTGGTCTAGGTGAGCCGCTACCATGCGGTCGCGGCTCGGTACACGACGCTACACCGTTCCTGAAACTGCTCCAGCACCTTTATACGCGCGAGGAACCCACCATGCGACTCTGTCGCCGCGCCGCTGTACTCGCCACCGCGTTGCTGACACTCGCGATCGTCGTCACCCAGGTGAACGCCGACGACGTGACCACAAGCGCCGGGAAGAAACTCAACGGCAAACTCGTCTCGGTGGATGGGCAAGGTGTTTCGTTCTCGACTGGCGGCGGCAACGTTCAGATCTCGGCCCGCGATATCGTGGTTGTGGACCTCGGGAACCGGGTCGCACCGATTCCGAAGGACGTGACGACCTACTCCGAGATCGAACTGACCGACGGTTCCACGTTCCGCGTCACGAAGTTCGCGCTCAAGGGCAAGCAGTTTGAAGCGGACCCGATTGCTGGCCCGGAGGGGGTTGCGCAGCCGAAACTCGACGTGCCGATGGGTTCGGTGTTCTCCGCGATGAAGAAGGCCGAGGATGCGAAGGGCCGCGAAGCCTGGAAGAAGATGCTCGGCACTCGCGGCAAGCGAGACCTCTATGTGATCGCGCAGGAAACGGGGTTCACGTTCATTCAGGGCACCGTTCTTGGCGGCGGGTCCGACGAGAAGGGACGCCCGATCGTGAACTTCGAGAAGGAAGCCGGCGGCAAGGACGAACTCCAGTTGTCGCGCGCCGCGGGGCTTGTGTTCTACCAACCGCAACCGCCGGTTATCACGCCGACGCTGTGCAAGGTGACCGACGTGTTCGGGAACTCACTCACGGCGTCTGCTATCTCGATTACCCCTGCGGGCATCACGGTGACGACAGTTGCGGGCGCGACGGTCAAGTACGCTTCGACCGCGTCGCTTGTGAAACTCGACTACGCGCTCGGGAACGTGGCGTACCTATCGGACCTCGACCCGCAGTTGGAAGTACCCGAAATTCCGGCCGATGAGAAGCGGTTGAACCCGACCGCGCCATACCTGAAGGACCGTTCGCTCTCGAACGAGTCGATCAAACTGGATAACACGATCTTCCCTAAGGGTATCTGCCTCGCACCCGACACGGTCGCGACGTTCAACCTTGGCGGCGATTACACGCAGTTCAAGGCGACGATCGGCATCGACGAGAACGGCACGAACGCGACCAGCGCCGCCCGCGTGACGATCGAGGCCGACGGGCAGGTGCTGTTCACCGACACGCTCAAGCGAAAAGACAAGGCGAAGGGGTTGGTTCTCGCCGTGAAGGGCGTCAAACAACTGCGCATCGTTGTCGAAGCGGACACGCCGCTGAATGGTAACTACGTGACTCTGGCCGAGGCCCGCGTGCAGAAGTGATCGCGAAGGGCGCGGCCCCTCCGGGTCCGACGCCAAACCGTGGTGCAGATGGATCTGAGTGCCGCGCGCAGGTGCTATAATTGCTTGCTTAACTGGGACTTCACCATGACTCGTCTTCTCGCTCCCACACTCGCCTCGGCCGTTCTGGTCGCCGCTCTCGTTGTGCCCGCGGCGCCGGCCGCGCCAATCGAAGTGGACAAGGCGGTTCTCGACGCGCAATCGCAACGCATCGCCACGATCAAGAAGGTTCACCCGGCGATTGTCGCGGTGTGTATGCAGGGCGGGCAGGGCGTCGGCTCCGGCGTCATCATCGACCCGGAAGGCTACGCGCTTACCAACTTCCACGTCGTGCAACCGACCGGCCCGCTGATGCAGGCCGGGCTTGCCGACGGCAAACTCTACGACGCGGTTGTGTGCGGCATCGACAAGGTCGGTGACGTGGCGCTCATCCGGTTGCTGCCGAAGGAGAAGGGCAAACCGTTCCCGTTCGTGGCGCTCGGCGACAGCGACAAGGTTCGCGCCGGTGACTGGTCGCTCGCGATGGGCAACCCGTTCTCGCTGGCGATGGACTTCACGCCCACCGTCACGTACGGCCTGGTGAGTGGCGTGAACCGCTACCAGCCCCCGGAAGGCAAGGGACTTCTGGAATACACCGACTGCATCCAGATCGAGACTTCGATCAACCCCGGCAACTCGGGCGGGCCGCTGTTCAACATGCAGGGCGAGTTGATCGGCATCAACGGTCGCGGGTCGTTCGAGAAGCGCGGTCGCGTGAACTCCGGCGTCGGCTACGCAATCTCGATCAACCAGATCAAGAACTTCATGGGGCACCTGCGGGCGGGGATCGACTCCGACCACGCCACGCTCGGCGCCGCGGTCGGCTCCGCGAACGAGGACTCGCAACTCCCGCCGGTGGTCGTCAAACAGATACTCGACGAAAGCGACGCGTTCCGCCGGGGCATCGCGGACGGCGACCAACTGCTGGTGTTCGCTGGCCGCGATGTGGGCAGCACGAACAACTACAAGAACGCGCTGGGGATCTACCCGAGGGAGTGGCGGGTTCCGCTGACCGTCCGCCGGAAGAACGAGCGGAAGGAGTTTCTGGTGCGGCTGATGGGGAACATGGACAAGGAGAAGCCGCCGGTGCCGGGCGGGCCGCCCCCGAAGGGGCCGGCGCCGGTTCCGGTCCCGGTGCCCAAGGGCGGCGGCGGCGAGAACGCGAAGATGTACCAGGCGAAGCCGGGCTACTCCAACTGGTACTTCAACGTGCTTGAACGCGACAAGCTCCTGACCGCGTTCAAGAAGCACGGCGACTTCTCGACCGTGCCGGGCGTGTGGGTCATCGAGGGTGCCTACAAGATGCCCGACCGCGAGGGCGCGCTGAAGATTGACGTGGTGGAAGCCAAGGACACCGCGAAGGTCACGCTGAAGATGAACATCGAAACGACGCTCGAGCCACTCACGCAGAACGACCGCGCGCTGCAGAAGATGCCGCTGGGCAGCGGTGGGTTGATGATGGCGATGTACCACTACCACCGCTTCTTAACGCTCGGCGAGAAGGGCTTCGAGGGCGGGTTCGCACATGGCGGCAACGAGCCGTTCTACCCGTACCCGGCCGACGGGTCGGTGCCGAAGTCGCTCGCATCACTTCGCGTGGATTGCGCCGTGATCCTGACCAAACACGGTTCGGTGAACTGCAGGTGGTACTTCTCGCTGAAGGACAGCACACTGCTCGGTTTTGAGACATACGTTGCGAAGGACTCGAAGGACGCCGACGAAGCGGACCCGTGCGAGGTGTCCTTCTACGATTACAAGGACGTGGACGGGCGGAAGGTGCCGGGCCGCATTGAAGTGCGCCACAGCGACAAGCGGTACGCGGTGCTCACCCCGACGAAGTGGACGCTCAACAAGTAGTTGTTTTGTAGGGTGGGCACTGCCCACCTCTTCGCGCCGCGCAAGGCGACTGGCGGCGATGCTGGGCAATGCCCACCCTAAAAAGATCGCTCGCCAAGATTCCAACCAAGCAACATCACGACACCCCCACCATGTTTACGCGATACTCTGCCTTGCTCGCCGTTGTCGCGGCTGTCGCCACGCCGGCGCTCGCGCCCGCGGCCGACCCATTCGCGGACACGGTCGAGAACGCGAACAAGAAACTCGTGAAAGTCTTCGGTGCCGGTGGGTTCTCCCGCCTGAACAACTACGGCACGGGGATACTTATCAGCTCCGATGGTCACATCCTGACCGTCGCGAGCCAACTGCTCGACACGTCCGAACTCGTCGTCCACATGTACGACGGGCAACGCCTCAAAGCGCAGGTGATTGTGACCGAACCGTTGCTCGACGTTGCGCTCATCAAGATTCGGCTGGACGGCAAGAAGATCGACGAGGACAACGGGTTGAACCTGGAAAAGGGCAAGGGCTACTTCGACTTCGACGCGGCCGTGAAACGCGGCCCCGCGGCGCCGGGCGACTGGGTTCTTGCGATGACCAATACGTTCGAGATCGCGCTGCGTGACGAACCGCTGAGTGTGCAGCGCGGGGTCGTCTCTGCATACACGAAGATGGCCGGGCGTCGCGGCATCTTCGAGTTCCCGTACTCAGGCGACGTGTACGTCGTGGACGCGATCACCAACAACCCCGGTGCCGCCGGCGGCGCGCTGCTCGACAAGAAGGGCGAACTCCTCGGCATCATCGGTCGTGAACTCAAGAACAGCCTCACCGAGACCTGGATGAACTACGCGATCCCGATCGTTGGGAAGACGGAATTCAAGGAGAAGGTGACTGTCAAGGACAAGGACGGCAAGGACGTTGAAGAGGAGAAGACATCGACGGTGTCGGTGCCGGAGTTCGTCACTCTCGCCTTGCAGGGGAAGTACAAACAGAAGAAACGGGAAGAGTTCATTGGGCAGGGCGGCTACCACGGCATCATCTTCGTGCCGAACATCCTGGAACGCACGCCCGCGTACGTCGAGGACGTGGCTCCTGGTTCGCCCGCGGACAAGGCCGGGTTGCGGCCCGACGACCTCGTGAGCTTCATCGACGGCGAGCCGATCATCAGCATCAAGGCGCTTGACGAGTACATGAAGAAGCACACGCGGCCGGGCATGAAAGTCCGGTTCGAGGTGCGCCGCGGCGAGGCGCTTCAGACCGTTGAGGTGGAACTCGGGCAGCACCCGCCGAAGCCAAAACTGCCGCTGCCACCGCCGCCGAAACCGTGACGCATTGTGGCCCCGCCGGGGCCGACGCTGAACCAATACACCGACAGCCACGAGACTCCTCCGATGAAGTTTACCGTTCCGAAAACCGCAAGGCCGTGGGTCGCGGTCGTTGCCGTGGCCTTGCTCGCCGCGCCGGTCTCCGCACAGCCGAAATCGGACATCAACGACGCGACCGAGAAGGCGATGAAGGCGGCTTCCGCCAAGGTCGCGCCGGCGATCGTGAAGATCGAAACGGCAGGCGGAACGGAAACGATCACCGGTGCGCCGAAGGGCAAGGGTCCGCCCGGCGCGGGTATCCGCAAAGGCGTCGGCCCCACGACGGGACTCGTCGTCTCCGCCGACGGTTACATCATTTCGAGCGCGTTCAACTTCGCGAACAAGCCCACGGACATCTTCGTCACGGTGCCGGGGCGCCCGCAGCGGCTCGTCGCGAAGATCGTCGCGAACGACCAGACTCGCATGCTGACACTCTTGAAGATCGACGCGAAAGACCTGCCCGTGCCCGAGACGTTTCCCAAGAAGGACGTTGAGGTCGGCCAGTGGGGGTTGACGCTTGGGCGCACGCTCGACAACAACGTGGATCACCCGCCGTCGATGAGCGTGGGCATCGTGAGTGCGACCAACCGCATCTGGGGCAAAGCGATCCAGACTGACGCGAAGACCTCGCCCGTGAACTACGGCGGATCGCTGGTCAGCATTGATGGCCGGGTGTACGGCGTCGTTGTGCCGGCCAGCACCCGCGCCGAGGGCGAAACTGCGGGCGTGGACGTGTACGACGGCGGGATCGGGTTCGCCGTCCCGCTCGAGGACATCCTTGCGTCGTTGCCGCGGCTGAAGGAAGGCAAAGACTTGCGTCGCGGGTTACTCGGCGTGTCGCCGCAGGGAACCGACGTGTACAACGCTCCGCCAGTCATCGGCGCGATTCAGCCGGACTCCGCCGCCGCGCGGGCCGGGTTGCAGGTCGGTGACAAGATCATCGAAATCAACGGCAAGCCGGTGTCGAACTACTCGACGCTCCAGCACATCATGGGCCCGCTGTATGAGTCGGACGAACTCGCAATTAAGGTGATGCGCGGCGACAAGGAGATGGCGTTCAAGGGCGTGAAGTTGCTTGGGACGACGACTGCCTACGTCGCCGCGTACTTCGGCGTTCTGCCGATGCGCGACGATCCGGGACCGGGCGTCGAGGTCCGCTTCGTGTACCCGAAAAGCCCGGCCGAGGCCGCCGGGATCAAGGTCGGCGACCGCATCATGAAGTTTGGCGCGGCGACACTGCCCACGCCGCCCGCGATTCAGAACCGCGCCGCACTCATCGCCGCGATTCAGCGTCTTGCACCGGGCACGGAGGTGAAAGTGGAGGTCAAACGCAAGGACGGCGGCAAGGTCGAAACGGTGCAGGCGAAGCTCGTTCCGGCGCCCGATGACGTGGCCGAGAAGTTGCCGCTGCCGTCGAGCGCGGGCAAAGCACTTGAGGGCGTCAAGCCGAAAGACCCGCCCAAGAAGGATCCGTTCCCCAAGGATCCGTTCCCGCCGAAAGGACCGCTCAACGACTGCGACGCGCAAGACGAGAAGAAGGACGACAAGAAGGAAGAGCCGAAGAAGGACAAGCCGAAGATCGAAACCGGGCTGATGACGCGGGCCAACGAGGCGCTCGGGCGCGAGTACTGGGTGTACGTGCCGGACAACTACGACCCAAACGTGTCGCATGGCTTGATCGTCTGGTTCCACCAGGCCGGACAGGGCGGCAAGGATAGCGAGAAGATGTCGAAGACCTTCGAGGACTTCGCCGCGGACAACCACTTCATCATCATGGGGCCGAAGGCGGGCGCCGAAGCCGGCTGGCGGCCCACCGAGACGGAGGTGGTTGTTCAGGACGTGAAAGCGGTGATCGCGCAGTACACGATCGACCGGACGCGGGTCGTAGCGCACGGTCAGGCCAACGGCGGCGAGATGGCGTTCTACGTCGGGTTCAACGCCCGCGACGTATTCCGCGGCGTTTGCACCACTGGCGCTACGCTCGGCAACCCGCCGAAGGAGAACATCGCGAACCAGCCGCTGGCGTTCTTCATTAGCGGCGGCGACAAAGATCCGCTCATCAAGGACATCGTGGAGAGCAAGAACCTGCTCATCGAGAAGCGGTTCCCGGTGATCTTCCGCGAGATGAAGGAATCGGGCAAGGAGTACTTCGACCAGAAGACCTTCACCGACTTCCTGAACTGGGCGGATTCGCTCGATCGGATCTGACCTGTTCTTGGGGACACTGACAGCAAAGTACGGCTCGCCGAATGGCGTTGTACTCCAGGGTGAGGGCCGTGCCCTGCGGCAGTCGGTCATCGGTCTGGAACTTCAACACCCGCACTGCGGCGTGAGCCTGGACGGATCCGTCGGGACGCATCGAGCCACCGAGCGGAAGCGGGTCGGTAACCTTTGGGGAGGGGCAGAGGCGTCGTCCGACCTTTCGCGAGAGACGATGAGAACCCCAGACCTGACAACTTGAGACCCCACCGCCAAACAAGCGAACCCACCCCGATTTCTGTCGTCTATCATTACGCAAGCGACACTCTGTCGCGCGACCATCCAGACTGGCCGAGGGTGCTTCACCCCACGACGCCATCCAACCGGCCCGCTGGCACGGTGGCAACCGAAGCGGTGGCTGCACAAGCCACGACGATGGAGTACTCCCATGAAGCGTCGATCCAAAACCAAGCGTACCCCGACCACACTCACATCCGGCTCGGATCACTGCTTTACCGAACCGGGAAAGTACCGACGATTGTCCCGGACCCAGGACTCCACGGGGCACCGGGTCAATCGTTCTTCCGCTGCAGCACGTCGCGCACTTTCCGCGCCAGGTTCGTAGGGGTGAATGGCTTTTGCAGGAAGTGCATGTTGGCACTGAGGACCCCGTGACGCACCACGGCCTCGTCCGTGTAGCCGGACACATACAGCACTTTCAAGTTCGGACGCAGCGGGGCCAGGCGCTGGGCCAACTCGAGTCCGCTCAGTTGCGGCATCACCACATCGGTTACCAGTAGATCAATCCGCCCGGTGTGGCGCTCACACAGTAGCAGGGCTTCGCCACCGTGCCGTGCAGACAGGACCGTGTACCCGTGGCGTTCCAGGACTTGCGTCATCAGTGCCCGCAAAGCGTCTCCGTCCTCGACGACCATCACGGTTTCCGTGCCGTGCAATACGGTCTCCTCTTGCAACTGGGACTTCGGGGGCGTCGCTGGGGCGGCCAGGCGGGGGAGGTAGATGTTGAAGGTCGTGCCCACACCCGGTTCGCTGTACACGATGATGTGGCCGTCGGACTGCTTGACGATGCCGTACACCGTGGCTAAGCCCAGGCCCGTTCCCCTGCCGGCCTCCTTGGTCGTGAAGAACGGCTCGAAGATCTGAGGCAGTGTGGCCCGGTCGATGCCACAGCCTGTGTCGGAAACCACCAGCCGTACGCCCGCCCCCGACTTCATCCCTTCGGCGCCTTGTAGCGCAACGGCGTCGAGGTCAACGTTGGCGGTTTCGATTGTCAGCTTGCCGCCACGGGGCATGGCATCACGGGCGTTGACCACGAGGTTGAGCAGGACCTGTTCGACCTGGCCGGGGTCAGCCTTGATCTGGCCCAGTTCCGGGTCGAGCACATAGGCCAGATCGATGTCTTCGCCAATCAGGCGGTGGAGCATCTTCTCCAGGCCAGCCAGCACGTCGTTGAGGTTCAGTATCACGGGGGAAATGATCTGCTTGCGGCTGAAGGCCAGCAGTTGTTTGGTCAGGTCGGCGGCCCGTTCCCCGGCCTTGATGATCTCGCCCACGAATGCAGCCATCGGGTCGCTGGGGTGAAGACCGCTGCGCAACAGGTCAGCGTAGCCTGCGATCACGGTCAACAGGTTGTTGAAATCGTGGGCGACACCGCCCGCGAGCCGACCGATGGCCTCCATCTTCTGCGACTGGAGGAGCTGCTGTTCCAGGCGTGCCCGAGCCTCCTCGGCCTGTTTACGCTCGGAGACGTCGCGGAGAATGCCCGTGAAGACGCGGCGGTCCCGGAGTCCAACCTCGCTGATGGACAGCTCCACGGGGAACATCCGGCCATCCTTGCTGCGTGCGAGGACTTCGTGGCTCACGCCAATGATCCGGTGATCGCCCGTGGTGCGGTAGCGTTGCAAGTACCTGTTGAGTTCGCTGTGGTACGGGTCGGGCATTAGCAGTTTGATGCTCTGGCCCCGCACCTCGGCGGCACTGTAGCCGAACAGCTGGTGAGCGGCCGGGTTGAAGAACTCGATGTTGCCCCGTTCATCGATCAGGATGATGGCATCCACGGCGGTTTCGACCACGCCGCGCCAGCGGGCTTCGCTGTCGTACAACTGGGACATCGCCCGGGCCAGCGCCAGCGCCTGGCCGATCTGCCCGCCAATGGCCCGGGCGAAGTTCAGCCAACTGGTGCTGAAGTCCTGCCGGGTAGCGGCCAGCAGCAACACGCCCAGACACTCATCGCCCGAGCAGATAGGGATCAGCACCAACGCGCTGGCCCGCGCGCGGTTGAGCAAGTCGCGGGTCGCCTCCTCCGCAAGGACAGGAGATGGAATCTGCACTGGGGCCCGCTGCTCGATCGCCTGCCGCAGCAGTTCGGTGTGGCCGAACAGGTCGCCAAGCGGGTCGTTGTCCGTCAGCAAATACCCGACCCTGGCGGAGAGGTAGACGCTGCCGTCGGGGGCGACCAGATAGGCGGCCCCCTGAGAGACCCCGGCCGTATCGAGGCAACGCTGCACCAGATCGGGAAGAGCCTTCTCGATCCCCGGTCCGTCCTTTAACGCCTCGACGAAGCCAGCCAGGATCGCCAGTTCCGCCTCCAGGATGGCCACGCGATTGGCGAAGTCGGTGTTGATGGTAGCCTGGCACTCGAGTTGGCGAATGAGTCGCTGCTGATACTGCCGATCCTGCCGGTTCGCCTGGGGGTTGGCAACTCCCGGCGGCCTGTCAAGGCCCGCCAGGATCGCCTTGATCGTCGCCTGACTATCTGGGCCCCGAACCACCAGGGCGCTGGCGCCCACGTCGCGGGCAAGGTGCTGATCCTCCTCCTCTGTGAAGTAGTGCGAAACCAGGATGACCGGCACCTCCGCCAGAGTGGGGTCGCTACGGAGCACCTGGCAGAGGTGGTAGCCATCCAGGTCCGGCATCAGCACGTCGCTCACCACCGCGTCCGGTGGTTGCTGCCTGATCCGCTGCAGGGCTTCGGTGCCATTGGTCGCCGTCACGACCTGAAACCCGAGTTGGGTGAGCGTAACTTTCAGCAGCTTTAACTGAACCGGGTCGTCATCGACCACCAGCACGGCCCGGGCTCGGCCGGGCTTGCCTTCCACCAGTGGTCGAAGCGGCAGATAGGCCTGAGTGGCCTGCAACAATCGCGACGGTTCGACTGGCTTGAAGAGGATGTCGGTGAAGCCCTGGCGCAAGCCGCGCGCCTGCTTGATGCTCGCCTCGAACCCCGAGCAGGCCAGGATGGGGATGTCGGCACCCCGCGGCAAGGCACGCATCCGCCGGAGCAACTCGTTCCCATCCATGTCTGGCAACTGCAGGTCCATCAGGACGAGGTCTACCGGCTGGCTCGCGAGCAGTTCTTGGGCCTCTTGGCCGGTGCCGGCCTCCAGGGGCACGTGGCCGGCGCTCTCCAGGGTGAGCCGCACCATCTTGCGGGTGATCGGGTTGTCCTCGACGATGAGAATGACGGCGGGGTTCATGAATTGATCACTCCAGAATCACGCACGGTGAGCGTTGTCGCGTCAGCGCGATGTGTGTTTCACGTCGGCGTATGCACCGTGACTCGTTGGAGGCTCACTCGCTTTCCGTCAAGAAAGACTGCACCTGCGCGGCGAACGTCCGCGTGTTGATCGGCTTGGCAAGGTAACCATCGCAGCCCGCCGCCCGGAACTTCTCCTCGTCGCCCTTCATCGCGTAACTGGTCATGGCCACAATGATGATCTTACTGCGGACCGGGTTGGCTTTCAGGAGCCGTGTCAGTTCCAGGCCGTCCATGCGGGGCATCTGCACGTCCATGAGGATTAACCTTGGCATAAACGATTCCAGGATGTTCAGCGCCGCCGCTGCGTCGATCGCCGTCCGCACCTCATGTCCTTCTACGGTCAGCAACAGGCTGGCCAGTTTGAGGTTGAGCGGATGATCGTCCACGACGAGGATTGGTGTACTGGGCATGGCAACTCCAGATAACCATTGTAGGCGAGCTTCGCGGCGTAGACCCGACGTGCTGGCGCCGTGGGAAACCACATCGGTCTTATCCTTCAGTGCTCGCCTGGTGTCGGGGTAAGATGACGCTGAATGTACTTCCCTGACCGGGGGCGCTGCGAACCTCAACGCGTCCACCCTGTGCCTCCACGATCCGCTTCGTCAACGCCAGCCCCAGGCCCGTTCCCTGATTCTGTTTGGACAACCCCAGGTTTAGTTGCTGGAACTCCCTGAACAACTTCGGTAGGTCGGCCGCGGCGATGCCACAACCGGTGTCCTCCACGTCGAGCCGGAACTGGTCGTTTTCGACAGCCTCCAGCCGGATGGTTACCCGCCCGCGCTCAGGTGTGAATTTCAGAGCGTTGGAAAGGTAATTGTATATCACCTGTTTGAACTTGGAAGCGTCGAGGACCACGTCGCACAGGGTGGGATCGACGTGCGTCGTGAGGGTGATCTGCTTGTGTGCCGCCTGGGACCGTAGGCAGGCCGTAGTCTCGGCCGTCAGCGCCGCCAGGTCCACTGGCTTGGGGCGGAACTCCATCTTGCCGGCCTCGACCTTGGACAGGTCGAGCACGTCGTTGATCAGAGCGAGCAGATGTCGAGCGCTGGTCAGGATGTCGCCGAGATACTCCTTGTGGTCGGCGGACACGGGGCCAAGCCGGCCGTCGTGCATCAATTCGGCAAATCCCATGATGCTGTTCAGCGGCGTCCGCAGTTCATGCGACATGTTGGCGACGAACTCGCTCTTGTGCCGATTCGCCGCCTGGATCTCCACGTTGGCGAGACGCAGGACCCTGGCAAACCCCTGCCGCGTGAGTCCTGCCAGATCGGTCGGCTCAAATGAGGCCTGCATCCGGCCGGCCTCGATCCGCGAAAAGTCGAGCAGCGAATCGGCGAGTTTGAGCAGCCGCAAACCGTTGCGATGGATCGTCGCGAGTCGATGGCCACTTTCGGGAGGGTGGGGCGAAGCCAGTTCTTCCTCGAGCAGTCCGACCATCAACGTCAGCGGCGTCCGGAACTCGTGGCTGACGTTGCTGACGAATGCGGTCTTCGCCCGATCCAACTCGGCAGCTCGCTCGGCACGCGACCGTTCCTCCGCGTAGGCGTGGGCTTTCGCCAGGGCACTACAGACCGCGTCCTCCAACAGGGCGTAAAAGGTCCGGTAGGGATCATCCAACGGGCGGCGTGCGCTCACCCCCACCACAAGCATTCCCAACAACTGCGCCTGACCCGGCAGGCGCATTGGCAAGAGCAACGCGGTTCGCGGTGGCTCGGGATACGGCCCGCGGGAGAACCGCCCGAACCGGCTCGGGAGGTCGTACACGACTACGGCCTTGCCGGTCCTCTCTACTTCCGCAAGGGGCCAAACGGACGAGGGATGACTGGTGACTCGCTCCGGGCTGGCGGCCTCGCCGGGTTGGAACCCGACACACTCGACGAGCCGCACGTCGGTGTTCTCGGCGAACTTGCGGTAGAACAGGGCGAAAGGGATGTCGAGAGGGTTGGTCGCCAGAACGCGGGCGCAGAGGGACACGGCCTGCTCGACCGAGGTCGCCGGACCGGTGGACTCGGCCAGAACGCGGAGGATCTGCATTCGCCGCTCGGCCAGGATTTGCTGGGTCAACTCGAGGACCGGATGGAACACTCCAACGACGGTACCGGTTTCGTCCCGTATCGGGCTAAAAGAGGCCGTGAAAAAAGTTTCCTCCAGGTAGCCGAGGCGATCGAGGGTCATCGGTTGGTTGAAGAGAACTGCGGGCTGGCCGTTGCTGGCCTGGTTGAACGCCTCGCGGATCACGGGCCAGGCGGTGAACCAGCATTCACGAAAATCCTGGCCCATCGAATGCGGGTGTTTGGCACCGCAGATCGGCCAGTAGCCATCGTTGTAGATTTGAGTGCGTTGTGGTCCCCAAGCAAGCGAGATCGGAAAGTTGCAGGCCAGACACAGGTTGACCGTGGTACGCAGGCTGGAAGGCCAGTCCTCGATGGGACCAAGCGGCGTCTTCGACCAATCCATGGTGCGGATGAGATTTCCCATCTCGCCCATCTCGCCTTGCGGCCAATCCTTGGACTGAGAAAGTACTGGTGACATGAATCTGTTCTCCGCACAGGGGAGTGATCACCCTTTCCCGGCCTTCACCGGTTTCCTGTTCTTTGGCTCCCGTGAGGTCGCGAACTCGCTTACTCGGCCGTGACCTCCTAAATCCGGGCTTCCAGCGCCCACTATAACGCGAACCGGGGCACCATTGTGTCGGTTCAGCGTGAAATTGGATTGGTACGGGCGGCGGGTTTGTATGCCGCGTGGTCATTGGAACGATTCCGAGTTCACAGTTCCTATTCCCTGTTACGTGATGCTGGGGAGTGTCGGCTGACGGTGCGGCTGAAGCCATCGAGAACGGAGCAGAGGAAGTAGACAGTGCCTGCGGTGTTGACCGTGTCGAATCGCATTCTTCAGTCGTGATCCTTGCTGGGGTGATGCCGACCCAACGAAACAAGAGTGACACCGGGATGTCACTCTTGCAGTTCCCGTCACGGACGTAATCGACAATGGCGTCACGCGTGTCGTGTGGCACTCACCGCGCGGTGATTCATTGGCGAGTTTCACGGTTTGCCGTAACCCCGACGCCGTCAACTGGTGTTGCTCCGGTCGCTTTCGCCGACAACGTCCGCGCGGCGTGAAGACCTTGGTTGGCAACTTCGGAATTGGGATCGGCATTCAGAGCGAGTTGGTAATGCTTGATCGCCTTGTCAAAAGACTGGTCGAGCGTCATCGCGTAGGCGAGGTTGCAATGGGCATCGGCTTTGCTGCAGCCCGCCATCGCGAACTGCTGCAATGCCTCGTCGGAGTGGCCTTGCTGAGCCAGAACTAAACCGAGATTGTTGTGCGCGCGGGCGTGGTCGGGGCGGAGTGTGAGCGCCCGGTTGAACACGCGGGCCCCCTCCTCCAGCCGGCCCTGAAGATAGAGGCTGTAACCATAGTTACAGACAAGCTCTGGATCGTGGGGCTGTTGTTTGATGGCCGCACGGTACATCTCTTCCGACTCGCGAAAGCGACCCTGCCGGTCGTACACCACGGCGAGCCGGCCGCTGGTGTCCGCGCGGGTCGCGTCCTTCTCCATCGCTTTCTGGTAGCTCGCCGCTGCCGCTTCCAGTTCCCCGCGCTTCTCCAAGGTTCGGCCGATAGCCACGTGCAGGTCAGCAACCTGGGCGTTGGTCAATTGGTTGGCCGAAGTCGAGTCGGGACTGGTGGTCAGCCCGTTGGACTGGGGCGGGTGCGCGGTCCGGCAGCCGACAAGGACCGTCAGACCCAGCGCCATCAGCACATACCAGTTGCCGTGGTTTCCGCGCCGCATTGTTCGTCTCCTGGTTGGAATCGTATCCCGTCTGGGGTTGGGGATTACCGCCGATTGTCTGACGAATTCCCGCTTGTGGTGGAACTTCCCGTGCTGGACCCACCGCCGAAAGTTCCAGCCCCAGTGCCCGGCGAGCGGCCACTCGACTGCGTCTGGAGCAAGAGATTCTCGTAAATCGACTCGGCCTCAACGCCTTGCAGCGGAACCGGGCTTGGCATGCCGACCACGACACGTTCGGGAGCAACAGCAAAGCCGATGCGTGCCAGTTCGTCCAACACCGCCTGTCTGCGACCATCAGCCAGCGTCGGTGAGTGCGAAGTGCGCTCGACCACCACCGGGTTGTTGAAGTTCCCGATGACTCTGGCGATCTGCCACACGCGGTCTACCCCACGGGCATTGAGCTGAGTGTTTCCGGGCAGGAAGTCGTAATCGTACAGCGCCATCCGCGCCGCGGTGGCGGCTGTTACGTGGCCATTGATGTGGGCGGACACGGAGGCACCGAACGGGGCCGGGCCTGTGGGAGTGCCGCATCGCGACGACTGCATGGGTGGGGACAGTTCGGATGCCTGCCCACGAGCCACGACGCGGACCTGACCAAAGCTGGGAACCTTCCCGGTCGCCGGGGCCGGACGCATTGGGGAACCCGGTTGGGCCACCGCCATGACCGTGGTCGTCAGCAGCACACCGGCGGTCAACCACTTCACACTACCTCGAACGAACATATTTGCCTCCGATTAGAGACCTGGGAAATATTCCGCACGCACGTCGGTCGGCGTTCCTGGCGGGCACCGACCGGTCGGACACTCACTCGCCGTAACCACGCGGGCCGCGAAACCACTTGGCGTCCATTTGCAGCCGGTGTCGCACCGCCGAGCCGGCGCGGTCGTAGTCGGTCGTGGCTCGGAAATCGACCCCGGTTCGCCCCTCGATCCGAGAGCGGAAGTAAAACTCGAAGTCGGTCGGGGTCAGCACGTCGTCCCCAGGCGTGGGGATGCAGACGTTCGCGTTGGTAGGCTCCACCAGATAGGGGGTCACTAGCACGATCAGTTCTTTCTCTTGCCGGGTGCCGCTGGTGTTGCTGAAGAACGGCCCGAGGATGGACAGGTCGCCGAGGCCGGGAATCCGGGCGGTGGTCCCGTCCATCGTCAGTTGCAGTAGACCCGCAATCGCAAGCGTCTGCCCTTCACGGAGTTCGACAACCGTGTGCGCCCGCCGGGTACTCAGTCCGGGCACCGGCGAGCCGCCGGCAACCAATGTGGTTGCGAGCGTCGGATCGATGTTGCTCACTTCGGGGTCCACGGCCAATCGAATTACGTCGCCATCCAGAATGGTCGGGAGGAACCCAAGGCGCACCCCGAACTCGCGGAACTGGATGTTTGGGGTGGCACCACCGCTGACCGTTGTCTGGGTGACCGGAACGGGGAACTCCCCACCCGCGAGGAAGTTGGCGGAGTGGCCGTTCAGGGCGACTAGGTTCGGTTCCGCCAGGATGCGGACCAGTGAGTTCCGACGCATGGCGCTAAAGAAGACCGCGAAATCCGCCTCGGGGAAGATTCCGAAGGTGGTCACTCCACTCCCGAAGAGGCTTTGAATCGAACCGGCCAGACCGCCGTTGCCCGTGGCTCCACTGGCTCCCTGGGTGTGGCCCAACCGCGTCCCAGTCGTAGCGCTTGATCCAGAAAAGAGCAGGTCAGAGCCGACCTGCCGGAAGGCCGTGCGGTTTAACTCGGCCACCCGCACCTTCAGAAGAACTTGCTTCGACCCAGGCACACGAATCATGTTGATGACTTGGCCCGTCCTCGTTCCGGCGGTTCCCGTCGCGCCGCGGGAGGCGCCTCCGGCAGGGGCAGTCCCGGCGGGGGGTTGAACCGGTTCCATATCGATGCCGCCCGCACGTGGGCCAGGTGCCGCGGGGCGACCCGCGCCACCCGCCGGGCGGGGTTGCGCCCGCTGCACCGACAGCAGGTACGCCTCGATGGTTTCCATGATGCGCCCGACTTGGCCGGCGTCCCGCGCCTGCCCTTCCACAACGATGTGGTCGCGAATCTGTGCCAGCCGCAAACTCGCGTCCGGGAACAGGGTCCGCAACTGCAAGCGGAGCGTCCCCAAGTCGGCCAGAACATGCACCTCGAAGTTGTAAGTCTGACCATCAGGAGTGGTGATGGACAGATCGGTCACCCCAATCCGTTGCCCAATCACCCGAAGTTGCCGCGGACTGACTATGGCAAAGTCCAGCACCAGAGGATCGCCAACTGCAACCAGACCAGCCTTGTCCTTAACCGTCAGATCCATCTTCGTGGTCAGGATTCGCCCCTGACCGACGGTCACCTCGAAGGCGGCATCGTTGCGGCTGATGCCTTCCAACGCGGCCTCGACTGAACCAGGCCCCTTGGCGGGTCGTGGCGGCTTATCGGGTGCCAACGGCAACAGCGGCTGGAAGCCGCCTATCGTGGGCGGTTGCTCCAGCGGGCGCGGTATCGGCTGTAACGCCGAGGAACTGCGGAGCATCGGGTCATCCTCGGCAGCGGGTGGAGCCGGGCTTTCCGCGAGGACAACAGGCACCGCGAGCAGCATCAATAACAGCGCCAGGCGACCCAACCGCCACGTGGACCGTTCCCGTCCAGACGAGGCATTCGATGGACTCAGACTGGACATGTCAGTCCTCCCTTTACGGGGATTCGGAAGTGTCGTCACTATCGATACACTCCACATTATCGGACAGAATTTTGTGTGACTTCACGAGATCTAGGAACCCGCTGTCGGTCCCTGTCCGCGGCGCGAGGAGGGGGAGTCGGGGAAGTGAACCTGGGGTAGTAATCGTGTCGGTGGGGGAGAAGTAACCACTTCCACAAATCCAACTCACGAGCATTTCGCTCGAGCCTGACGCTCGAAACACCCACCGCGCACGAATGCTCGGTAGTGCTGGCGTTTGTGGTGCGGGCGTATGGACCGCGCTCACTTTTGCAGGCGAGAAGCAGGCACGACCAACGCCCGACACTACCGGTTGCTTGGCCCACTTAATGCATGAGGAATATGGAGACTACTCGGTTGACGCGACAGTGATTGACGTAAATTCATAATAGAAAGCAACTTGGGTTCGATCTGGGGGTCGGCGTCGGGAACCCGACGGCGTCAGAACCAAAAGTTGCCGGACACGGCGGGAGTGGTTCTCCGAAATCACGGCGGCGAGTCACTCTTCCAAGCCCTAACCCGCCAGAGGCAGTAATGCGGAATGCCGTTGCCCTCCTGATCACACGAGACCCCGGGTTGATACAGACGGTCAGCGCGGTGGCGGCAAACCTTTCTCACATCCACTTGAGCCACTCGCCCTCCATCGAAGAGGCTTGTCCGGCGTTGCTATGGTCCGAGACCGATGTCCTCCTCATCCATTCGGTCGAGGACAATGATGTCAGCCGCGTCACCGGGATCACTCGGGACGTGGCCTTCTTCCGGCGTTGTCTGTCGACCGTGGTAATCTCGGAGGACTACGACCCGGAACAAGCACTGGAATTTTTGCGACTCGGGGTGGCGGATGTCCTCGAACGTCCCCTCGATTCGAGTCGCCTCGCTTTCCTGCTCGATATCCTCACAATTCGCGTTCGATACGGCAATCCCACTCCGCTCGAGTCGGAGAGCAATGGGATCGAGTCGCTCAGTTCTCCTGACGACGCTGGCTTCCTCTTCTCCCCTACCCAGCCGCTGGGTCGGATGATAGAGCGAGTTCGGCGGGTTGCCGGGCTGGATATTAATGTCCTTTTGCAAGGTGAAACCGGGACGGGCAAGACGCGGCTCGCCCGCGTCATCCACGCGCTCTCGCCTCACCATCTCCAGCCGAATTTGACGATCAACTGTGCGGCTTTGTCGCCTACTGTGATTGAGAGTGAGCTTTTCGGGCACATGAAAGGCGCGTTCACGGGAGCCGACCGCGACCACATCGGCAAGTTCGCCGCCGTGGGGAAAGGGACACTCTTCCTTGACGAAATCGATTCGCTCAGCCTTACAACCCAGGCGAAACTGTTGCGCGTCGTGGAAGAACACGTTTTTGAGCCGGTCGGCTCCAACCAATCTCAGCCGATGCAGGCGCGATTGATCGTCGCCAGTAATCGCCCGCTCGAAACCGAGGTCGCGGAGGGACGATTCCGTTCCGACCTTTTCTACCGGCTGAACGTGGTGTCGTTTTCACTCCCGCCTCTGCGGGAGCAACGCGAACTCGTTCCCGCATTGGTGCGGCGGTTCATTAACGAGTTCAACCAACTGAGTGGGTGTGCCGTCCGGGGACTTGCCCCCGAAGCATTCCAAGTGCTGGATCGATATGACTGGCCTGGAAACGTCCGCGAACTTCGCAACGCAATCGAGCGCGCCGCCGCGGTTTGTTCGGGGGGCCTCATCACGCTCGACGACTTGCCGGACAGTGTTCTCATGCACCTGGGTGCGCCGTTATTGCACCAGGTCGAGACGCTGACCGCCGAACCGGGAGAGTCTGCTCCCCACGATACTCTCGATACGGTCAAGAAGACTGCGGAGGCTACTCGGATTGTTGAGGCACTGCGGCGAAATCAGAACAACCGCAGTCGCACGGCCCTCGAACTGGGTATCAGTCGAATGACACTTTACAGCAAGATGCACCGCTACGGGATCGGCAATGGGCTGGAGCCGCCACCCGATCCCGCTTCCGGTCCAACGGTGTAACCACTTTGCGTGCCCGGTTGAACCTCGGCCCACAAACTCCGCGGACGATGGAGGGGGTCAACGGACGTGCGACCGAACCAGAACCAGAACCAGCCGCGGCAACCGGTAATAGAGGGACACCACGGTCGCTCCAATCAACCCGCCCATCAGCAGGCCGACAGCCGCTGGACTCGGACCGTCTCTCACCACTCCCGTCAGATCCACGCCCAGCCCCAGCCCCAAACCAACCACGCCGGAAACCAGCGTTATGCGCCTGCTGCCACCCAGCAGACCGAAAAAGATACCGAGCGGCGACAGGACAATAACCCCCGCAACTGCTCCAGCGATAATCGGGATCAGACCGCGACCAGCGGGAGCCGTGAGGACGCCGAGGAAGATGCCGAACCCAACCCAGAGGAACATCGTGGTCAGAACCCGTCGCGCCAATGTCTCCTGCATCGGGATGACTGGCGGGGTCGGAAGGTGCTGAGCAACAGGGTGCATCATTGGCCTCCAGGAAGTTCGCGAATTGCTCACACCCATTCGCAAGGACAAGGCCGCGAGTGTGCCGACGACCTGCCCAGAACTGAGTCCGACCACGTCGCCTTCGCCAGGAGCATAGTGCCGCCGGGGCAACTGTCAAATCGCTGAACCAGTTGTGGCGGAGATGTGTGCCAGGGATTGTCAGAACCGGGAGGCGCACGATTCGCCGGGTGTCCAACTCCTTTTACACCGGAACCCGGAGAATCGAACGGCGCCGGTTCCCGTGTCGCTTCCACCAAGAAATAACACGAAGAATCTTTGCAGGAATACCTTAATTTTCCAGGTGTTCCGCGGCGATCGCGGTGAAAGCCTGGGGAATCGCACACACGGCGATGATTGTGGCATCTCGAATGCTTTGCTTCTCCACCAAGACACGGAGAATGGTGACCGCCCACCCCTCAGTGCAAGGGTTGGTTCCTTATTCCTTACCGTCGTCTCGGTTCAGGGCGTTCTCGCCGGCTCGGCCAACTCCGGTTGCCGATCGGCTGTGCGATTCGGAACCGGTGTCGAACCCGTCTCTCACTAGCTCGCGCCCAGAGCGGAGGAAAATGTCCATGTTAGCAATCTACAATCGCGGTCGGAAACTCCTGTCTCGTGACACGGGCGCCGCACTGGTCGAGTACGGCCTGCTGGTGGCTCTGATCGCCGTCGTCTGCATCCTCGCGATCACCGACCTGGGAACCACGATCCGAGACAAGTTCCAGGAAGTGGTAAATGGCCTCACCTAGACCGGGTGATGTCGTGTCATGCGTGAGGTCGGTGCCGTCCTGGTCGTCGACCGAGTTGGGAGCAGTCGCGGTGTTCCAGGACTGGGGATACCCACAGTTCCAGTTTGCAGGAGTCGCAGAGCCCGGATCCCGGAGGAGCCGCCATGGCAATCACGCCTACACGAATCCGGGATCTGCTTCGCGACGGCGAGGGCGCACTACTGCTCGAGTACGCCCTGTTGGTAGTCCTGATTGCCGTGGTTTGCATTGGGGCCATCGCGCTGTTTGGCGACACGGTCAAGGAAATTCTCGAGAGGAATCGCGGCAGGATACTCGACGCGATCACTTGACAGCGTGGGCCGATCAGGAAGCGGATCGGTCTTGCAGATGAGTGTTCTTCTACCTGAGTAACCCGCCGACGTGGTGGGTTTCACGACCCGAATCAAGCACGGAAAGTGAAGCAGACCGTGGAAAAGGTAACCTGGCTTCCTCTGGTTGTGGTTCTGGTCGCCGCGCTGGTCGCCGCTGTGGGCGATCTGCGGTCGTTCCGAATCTCGAACTGGTTAACGCTCCCCCTCCTGGGGTCTGGGCTGCTCTACCACGCCACAACGGGAGGGTTGCTCGACAGTGTTCTCGGGGCGCTGCTCGGCTTCGTAATCCTGCTCGTCTTATGTCTGATGGGCGGGGTCGGGGCCGGAGACGTGAAGTTGCTGGCGGGAATTGGTGCCTGGCTCGGCTTGCCGTTGACGGTGGCCGTGATCCTCGCCAGCTCGGTGGCGGCGGGCATCTACGCCCTGGTGCTGGTGTTCGTGTATCAGGGGGTCCGTGAGACGATGGTCAATTTCGCGGTCTTGGGGCGGCGCGTGGGATCGCTGGGCCGTCTGCTGGGGTCTCAAAATGAACTGGAGTCCGAGCTTCGTCGGCCTGACCGCCGTCGCCACATGATCCCGTTCGCGGCGATGATCGCGGTCGGGTTCATCGGCCTGTTGATTTGGGTCTGGATGAGCCGTTTGTGACCAGCCCCCACGGTCTGAGTGATTCGCATCGCGTGGGGAAGCGATGAACCCTGCCAGCCGCGCTGGCGAGAAGGAGGTGTTCCGTGACTATCCGAACCGTTCTGGTTGTCATCCTGGCACTGGTGGTGGGTTCTGCGGCCGCACTTGGTGTCGGCGTCCTCAGGAATGCGACACGCACGCCGAAGAATACTGTTCCGGTGGTGGTAACCGCCACCGACGTCCCGCGATTCTCAACGATTACCAAGGACATGGTCCAGACGCGCCATTACCCGAAGGAATTGGTTCCGCCCGGTTCGTTCGGTTCCGTGGAAGATGTCCACAATCGGGTGGCTCTGACCTCTCTGAGCAAGGGCGAAGCGTTACTGGATAACCGGCTGACGCCGGTGGGTTCGGGCCGTGGACTGGCCGCCGCGATTCCCCCCGGACTGCGTGCCATCACCATTCGCACCCCCACTACTGCCTCCGCCGTGGGCGGCTTCATCATTCCGGGGAGCAAGGTGGACGTGCTGCTGACAGTCACCGAGCAGGACCCGAAGGGGCCAACGGGTGGGTCGAGTACAACCACGCTGCTTCAGGCGGTCGAAGTCCTGGCGGTCGATCAGCGCGTTGACGCGACGGCTCAGGCGAAGGTCGAGCCGAACAAACAGCATTCCGTCACCCTTCTGGTGACGCCGGATCAGGCGAATGAACTCGATCTGGGCCAGAACAAGGGGATCCTCCACCTCACTCTCAGGAACCCCGACGACCGCTTGTCAGCAACCGGAAGACCGGTCACGCTGCGTGATCTCCGTCTCCATCGCGAACCGGTGGATTCGGTGGATCTGCAAACGTGGTGGCGGTCGCTGCTGCGCGGCGAGTTGAAGCCGACGGTGGAAGTGGCGGTAGCTCCGCCGCCTCGCGAGGTTCCAATTGCAGCTCCGGCTCTGGTGATTGCCCAGGTTGCCGTTCCGACTCCGGTCGCCGTCCCGGTTGCTCCGCCACCAACGCGGGTATACCCCCCGCCGCCGGTTCGGACGCTCCGCGGGGTGACACCGGGGGTGACGCGGGCCCCGTGAAGTCGGTTCGAGCGGGTGCCGCGTGTCTGTCATTCAGTCAAATAATCGTGAGGATGGCATGGGAGTGCTTATTGTCAGTGACGACGCCGCCATCGCCAGGCGGGTCAGCGCTCTGCTCCCGTGGGAAGGAGAACACCCCATGGAGAACGTCCTGTCGCTGGACCGGGCGACCAAGCGGGTGGAGAAGGAGCCGCCACAGTTGATGGTGTTGGTTCTGCCGCCCAAGCCAGAGCGGGCCTTTGCCGTACTGGACGGACTGCGTCCGCTGACCAATTGCCGGGTGGTTGCCGTCGGCCCGACGGGGGACTACTCGTTGGTGCTGCGCGCGTTGCATGCCGGGGCCACCGATTATGTGGGCGACGGTGACCTGGAAACGGAACTGCGCAGCGCGATTACTCGAATCCAGAACAAGTCGGAGACAGTGGCCTCGCAGAAGCAGGGCACCTTGTATGCGATCCTGGCACCCAGCGGCGGGAGCGGATCGAGCACCTTGGCGGTGAACTTGGCCACGGTCTTCGCCCGCCAGTACAAGACGGCCCTGCTGATCGACCTGAAACTACAGACCGGTGACTTGGCCGCGCTGCTCGACCTGAAACCGGCCTACACCATCGCTGACCTGTGTACGAACCTGGGAAACCTGGACCGAACCATGTTCGAGCGGTCCTTGGCCCAGCACGCCAGTGGAATCTCGCTCCTGGCCGCGCCAAACACGAGGGAGGAACCGGCCCTGGTGACGGCGGCCGGAGTCCGGCAGACGCTGTCCCTCGGCCGCCCTTTGTTCCCGAAAGTGGTGGTGGATGTCGATCGCACGTTCGGCGCGGAGCAACTGCTGGTGCTGACTCAGGCGGACATCCTCCTCCTGGTGATGCGTCTGGAGTTCACCTGCCTCCGCCACATCCGGCGGAGCGTGGATTACTTGGAGCAGCAGGGTGTTAACCGCGATCGGATGCGGATTGTCGCGAACCGGCACGGCCAGTCCGGCGAACTTTCCGGCACTCAGGTCGAGGACGCACTGGGCGTCAAGCTTCACCACTGCGTTCCCGATGATCCCGCGTCCGTGAACCGGGCGAACAATCACGGGGTTCCGGTTGTGGTGGAGAGTCCGGCGAGCCGGGTGTCTCGGAGTCTGGTCAGCCTCGCGGCCAGTATTAACGGCCGTCCCCATTGAACGACCCAGGTTCCAGCCGGGTCGTTCGTTTACGAGCAAGGAGAGGATTCCATGCCCCGCGTCTACCCCACGCACGTTCCCGTCGAAGTTCCCACACTCGAACCGGAGGATCGTCTCCGACGGTTCAAGGCGGAACTGCATCGGCAGTTGATCTCCAGCCTGGACCTCTCGGTCCTGGGGAGCCTGACCGAGGACGAATTACGCGTGGAGGTTCGCCGGGCGGCCGAGGACCAGTGCCGACGCAGTCCCGAACTGTTAAGCCTGGGCGAGCGGGAACGGCTTGTTGCTGAGATTCTCGACGAGACCTTCGGGCTGGGACCACTCGAATCGCTGATGCACGACCCGGAGGTAACCGACATCCTCGTCAATGGTGCCGAGACGGTTTACGTTGAGCGGAATGGGCGGTTGGAACAGTCCGACGTGAAGTTCAACAACGACCAGCACCTTCTCCAGATTATCCAGCGGATCGCCGGCCGGGTCGGTCGCCGCGTGGATGAGACCAGCCCTATGGTCGACGCGCGGTTGATCGATGGCTCCCGTGTGAACGCGATCATTCCGCCGCTGGCTCTCAATGGCCCGACGATGTCGATTCGCCGTTTCGGCATCCACCCCCTGCGGATCACCGACCTCTTGGCTCGCAAGTCGATCACCCCGGAGATGGTTCAATTCCTCTCAGCGTGTATCAAGGGCCGAATCAATCTCATCATCTCCGGCGGAACGGGCAGTGGGAAGACGACCCTGCTCAACGCCCTCTCGTCGTTTATCCCAACCAACGAGCGTATTGCCACGATTGAGGATGCCGCCGAATTGCAGCTCCAGCAACCGCATGTTGTGCGGTTGGAGACCCGACCGGCCAACGTTGAGGGATCGGGCCTGGTGACCACGCGCGACCTGACACGCAACGCGCTGCGAATGCGGCCGGAGCGGATCATCGTCGGCGAGTGTCGCGGTAATTAAAAGCTATTGTTAATTTATCCGCAAAAAATGAAAATAACAACGGCAATAATGCTGATAATTCCGAAAAAAAAAAGTTGTCGGGGTCTGGAGTAGATATAAAAGATAATAAACCGAAACAAGGTGAAGAAGCAACACCGCAAAATATTTTAAAAGCTGCTTTTCCCGAAAGATATAAAGACAAAAAATAGTAAATAATAAAAGAGGGTGT
>SXID01000243.1 GCA_005772955.1 Planctomycetia bacterium | reverse complement strand
TCCGCGGAGGGGAGCGCGCCACCTGTGCGTGCTCCCCTCCGCGGACTACGGGTCGCGGCTAACCAGACACCAAACATCAAACACCAAACACAGCGAGCGAAGCGAGCCATGATCGAGTGTCGTGACCTGACGAAGAAGTACGGCGAGCTGTTCGCGGTGGACCGGTTGTCGCTGAAACTGGCGCCGGGCGACGTGTACGGCTTCATCGGCCCGAACGGGTCCGGCAAGACCACCACCATGCGGATGCTCGCCACACTGCTGAACCCCAGTTGGGGCGAGGCAACCGTGTGCGGCCACTCGATCTACACCGGGTCGAAGGAGATTCGGCGCGCGATCGGGTACATGCCGGACTCGTTCGGTGTGTACGACGACATGAAAGTGACCGAGTACCTGGAGTTCTTCGCCGCCGCGTACCGCATTCAAGGCGCGGCCCGCAAGAAGAAGGTTGAACAGGTTCTCGACTACGTCGATCTCGGCTACAAGCGCGACGCGCTCGTGACGAGCCTCAGTCGCGGTATGACTCAGCGGCTCGGTCTGGCCCGCGTACTGCTACACGACCCGCAGGTGCTTCTGCTCGACGAACCGGCCAGCGGTCTCGACCCACGCGCCCGCATCGAAATGCAAGAACTCATCAAGCGGCTGCGACAGGAGCAGAAAACGATCATGCTCTCGTCGCACATCCTCCCGGAGTTGGCCGAAATTTGCAACTCGCTCGGTATCATCGAGCGGGGCAAACTGATCTTCAACGGCACCGTAGGGGAGGCGGAAAACGAAGTGCGCAAGGTCCGCGGCGGGCGTGTGTTCCTCGTTTCGGTCGGTGAACGCAACCTCGAAGCGCTGCCGAAACTCCGGGCTCTCAAAGAGGTGTCAGTGGCGGACATCGACCCGAAGTCCGGGCTGATCCGGGTTCTCCTCCGCGCCGGTCTGGAGGACGGCAGTTTTATCCCGGAGCGGCTCATCGCCGACCGGTTCAAACTGCACAACTTCCGCGAGGAAGAGATCAACATCCAACACATCTTCCTCACCATCACGAAGGGCATCACCAGTTAACCCGTTTTCCGTTTTCAGCGAAGACAGCGGCTCCCGCCTTTCGTCCCACGGCGTGCGCTGTACAACGGCCTTACTGAATACTGAAAACTGAGAACTGAAAACTGCTATGCGTATCCTCGTTACCGGCGGGGCTGGGTACATCGGCTCGCACACGGTCCGGCAACTGCTCGTCACCGGGCACGAAGTCACCGTGTATGACAGCCTCGAACACGGTCACCGGCAAGCGGTTCCGGCCGCGAACCTCGTCGTCGGCGACCTGCGTGACATCGACCACGTCGATAACTTGCTCCTCGTGAACCGCATCGAAGCGGTGATTCACTTCGCGGCGCTTGCTCACGTTGGCGAGTCCGTCACCAGTCCGGCGAAGTACTACACGAACAACCTCCTCTACTCGCTGCTCCTGCTCGACCGCTGTCGGCGAAACGGCATTCAGAAGTTTGTGTTCTCCAGCACCTGCGCGACCTATGGCGTGCCAGAGGGGAGTGGGGGGATTACCTCCCCCACCGGCAACCCGGTGCCGATCACGGAAGGTGAGAAGCAAAACCCGGTGAACCCGTACGGCAACACGAAGCTCGCGTTCGAGCGGGCGCTCGCGGACTACGCCGGGGCGTACCCCTTTGGTTTCTGCGCGCTGCGGTACTTCAACGCGGCCGGAGCCGCCGAAGACGGAACCCTCGGTGAGGACCACAACCCGGAAACGCACTTGATTCCGCTCGTGTTCCAGGCCGCGACAGGCAAGATTCCACACGTTACGGTATTCGGCACCGACTACCCCACACCCGACGGCACCTGCGTTCGCGACTACATTCACGTGGATGACCTCGCACGGGCGCACATCCTGGCGCTGGGGAAGATCGTGCCGGGGTCGAAATTTGCGTACAATGTCGGGATCGGTCGCGGGTACAGCGTGCGCGAGGTGATCGCGGTTGCTGAAGAGGTAACCGGCCTGAAAGTGCCGGTCAAAGAAGGACCAAGGCGTGCCGGCGACCCGCCCGCGCTGGTTGCCGACGCGAGCAAGATCCGCAAAGAACTCGGCTGGTCCGCGAAGTACAACAACCTGCGAGCAATCCTCGAAACGGCGTGGCGCTGGCACAAGTCCCACCCCAACGGCTTTGCTGAGTGATTTGCCGCTTGCGGCATCGCAGGCACGGCGAGGCCGGTACTTTCCGAGAAAGTCAGCGTTTAATCCTTTGCGTCTGTTCGTCTTGTGTGGTTAGATAGTCCCAAACCCGCCAGCCGCTACTCTCCGCCCACCCACCCCTACTAATAACCCGATCCGCGAACCAATGAGCGCCAACACCGTGGAAAACGACGTTGAGATGATCGAGAAACTTCGGGCCGCCCACCAGAAGTTGAAGAAAGAGATCGGCAAGATCATCGTCGGTCAGGAGAAGGTGCTCGACGAACTGCTCATGGCGATCTTCTGCCGCAGTCATGCGCTGCTGATGGGCGTGCCCGGTCTGGCGAAGACCCTGATGGTGTCCACGCTGGCGCAGGCACTCGACCTCAAATTCAAGCGAATCCAATTCACCCCCGACTTGATGCCGTCGGACATTACCGGCTCCGAGGTGATCCAGGACGACCCGGTGACGCGCGAGCGCATGTTCAAGTTCATGGCCGGGCCGATCTTCGCGAACATCGTGCTGGCCGACGAAATCAACCGCACGCCGCCCAAGACGCAAGCCGCACTCCTCGAAGCGATGCAAGAACGCAAGGCCAGCATCGGGGGCATCGATCACCCGATGCCCAGCCCGTTCTTCGTGCTTGCCACCCAGAACCCCATCGAGCAGGAAGGGACGTACCCGCTGCC
>SXID01000242.1 GCA_005772955.1 Planctomycetia bacterium | reverse complement strand
GGCGGCGTTGTTTCGCGCAGCAGGGGCTGACCTGGACGAGGCGCGCCGCCTTGCAGCTCTGACTATAGACTATCGCGATGAGGACGAGGACGCGCGGCCCTACAGCTTCGCGAGGTGAATCCGGTTCCGCTCGCCACCGGAACTACTGCCGACCAGCTTCTGCTGGTCCGGTCCCTTGAAGTTGAACCGGGCGCAGTACCCGCGGCTCGCGACCTTCTGCTTGCCCAGTATGATGTAGTCGGCGCCGCCGGTGATCTCCTCGAAGATCGTGTTCTTGTCGTTGAGTGCATCGCGGTTCTGGTCCACGTGCGCCACCTTCACCGTCTGCCCCACCGTGAGTTTCCCGCCGTCGGGCGTCTCGGCGCCGGTGATCATCTTGAACAGCGTCGTTTTGCCCGCGCCGTTTGGCCCGATGATGCCCACGATCCCGCCCTTCGGCAGGTTGAACGTGAGGTCGTCATACAGCAGGATGTCGCCGTACCCCTTCTTCACGCCCTCAGCGCGAACGACGAGATCGCCGAGCGGCGGCCCGGACGGGATCTGAATCGTCAGTTCCTTTTCTTCCTCGTCGATCACCTGATCTTGCAGTTTCTCGATGTTCGCCAGACGCGCCTTACTCTTCGACATGCGCGCGCGGGGCGAGCTCTTGGCCCATTCCAGTTCGCGCTCGAGTTGCTTCTGGCGGGCCGATTCTTGCTTCTCGGAAACCGCGAGCCGGCGGCGCTTCTGGTCCAGCCATCCGGAGTAGTTGCCCTCGTACGGGTAGCCGCGACCGTAATCGAGTTCGAGGATCCACTTCGCGACGTTGTCGAGGAAGTACCGGTCGTGCGTGACCGCGACCACCGCACCTGGATACGCGGCGAGGTGGTGTTCGAGCCACTCCACGCTCTCCGCGTCGAGGTGGTTCGTCGGGTCATCGAGCAGCAAAAGGTCGTGGCGCTGGAGCAGTGTCTTGCCGAGCGCGACGCGACGCCGCTCGCCGCCGGAGAGTCGTGCGACGGGCGCGTCCGAGGGCGGAAGCCGCATCGCGTCCATCGCCATTTCGAGTTGGCGGTCGAGGTTGTAGGCGTCGGCGGCGTCGATCTGGGTTTGCACGCGTTCCATCTCGTTCGAGAGTTTCTCGAACTGCTTCTCGTCGGCAGTGCCCATCTCGTCGCCGATTTCTTCCTGCCGCTTCAACAGCGCGCGGATCGGGGCAACGGCTTCTTCCACGTTCTCCAACACCGTCTTGCCCGCGGTGAGGTGCGGCTCTTGGGGCACGTAGCCGATGGTGGCGCTAGCGTGCGGCCACGCCTCGCCCATGAACTCCTTGTCTTCCCCCGCCATGATCTTCAGCAGTGTGGACTTGCCAGCTCCGTTCGAGCCGATCACGCCGATCTTCGCACCGGGGTAGAAGTTCAAGTTGATGCTTTTGAGGATCTCCTTCTTCCCGTAGTGCTTGGTCAGTTCGCGGATGTTGAAGACGTAATGGTCGGCCATGATTCCCTCGTGCGGTTCCGATCGCGTTCACAACAGGAATCTTATCGGGAAGTGTGCGAGGGGGAACGCGAGATTGGAACACAGACGCTCTCCGCCCTGTGTCGCCTACTGTGGTACTTTGCCCACCAACTCCGCGAGTTCCTTCGCGTCGAACATCCGCACGGAACCATCGAGCAGCGCGAACCGTGCCGGCCGGTTCGGACCGATGAAGCTCTTCGTGCCGCGCGGGTCACGAGCGTTGAGTGGGTCGCCCCACGCGCGGAAACCCGACGGTACTTCCCACGCGAAGATCGTGTTCGACGTGCCCGCGGGGAAGTCCTTGAGCGTTTTCACATCGCCCACCCGACCGCGAGCGTGACCGGGATTTCCGCGAGCCAGGTGCCACCGAGCAACCCGTACAGCACCACGAGAACGGAAAGAGCGATGAGCAAGTGGACGATGGCAACGCCCGCTCTCGTGGAGAATCGGGTGTGTCGCGTCGGCGCACCCCTGTACCAGAACCGCACCGCCCGCGGTACTGACGCGGGCGGCGAGCGGTCATTCCAAGATGTGGCTGGACTTGCTCCGCGGAGGGAACTCACTTCGTACCGAGCAGAGTTTTGCTCTCGACTGTCGGGCACCAGTGCTTTTCGATGTGCTCGATGATGAGTTGCGTGCCCGCGTTGTGCGTCACGAACGGCTTCATCTTCGGGTTGTACATCGCGTCCGTCAGGTCGCGAACCAGGAACGTCTTCACGTTCCACTTCACCATCTGCTTGATCGCGAATGACCGGTTCAGCACGCACATGTTGGTGTGAACGCCCATCACGAACAGCGTGTCGATACCCTTCTCCTTCAGGATGCTGTACACCTCGGTACCGTTGTCGGTGACGTAGTCCCGCTTCTCGTCGATGGTGATGGTCGCGTGCTGCCGGCTCCACGCCTTGAACTGCTTCGCCGGCTTCTCGTCGTCGCACCCGCCGTCGGTGTCGTCCACCGGCAACGGCGGGTTGGGCAGATCCTTCGACTTCGGCGGCTCCACCTTCTTCACACCCTGAGCACGCTTGCGCGCTGGGTGATCCTTGTAGAACGCCATCGTATCGGAGGGACAGTGAACGATCGTCATGCCTTTGTCGCGGCACGCCTTCAGCACGGGCTCGGCCTGCTTCGCGAGTTCAGCGCAACGTTTCGAGGCGCTCTGGCACCAGTGATCGTCCCACATATCGCACACCACGACGGCAGTCTTCGCGGGGTCGATCTCGTAAACGACGTTCTGCGGCACGCTCTTTTTCGTGGCTACCGTCGTCGTGATACCGGTCGCGGGGTTGGTGACGGTGCTGACCTCGTTGACTTCGGTGATCTTGCGCGCGGTCAGTTTGAACTTCGCCGGCTCATCAGCGGGCGCGGGGACTGCGACCGCCGCGATAACGAGCGCGGCAAGCGTGAGGGACGCGACGTAGCGAAGCATATCTTCCTCCGAGGGGTTGGTCTTTCGCCCTGATGATACCCGGCCCGAAGATGAGACGAAACGAAAAGACCCCCGGCACTTGCCGGGGGTCGGATTCGCTCGGGCGCGGACTACTTGCAGCAGCCGTTGAACAATCCGCCGCGGGCCGACAAGCCACCACGCATGCCGGTGGTGCAGGGGCTGGCACACGGCGAGGCGCACGGGGTCGTGCTGTGCGCGACAACCGGAGCCGGAACGAAGGTGCGAACCGCGACCTTCACGGTCTTCTCCACCTGGACGCACTTCTTCACGTCGCGGGTGCCGGTCTTCTCGACCTTGTTGCAGGTCGTGACGTTGACTTCCTTCTCGGTCTCAACCCAGTGGCAAACCTTGCGGGTGCCGGTCTTCTCGACCGGGACGCACCGGGTCACGTTGACTTCCTTCTCCACCCACTCAGTCACGCAGGTGGTGACGGGCTTCTTTTCTTTCTTCTCGACCCGTTGGTAGGTGGTCACGTCCACCATGATCTGGTGGGTGACCTTCTGGCGCTGCATCACGACCTTGGTGGCCGGGGCGCACGGGGTCGCGCACGGAGCGTCACAGGCCTGGTTTTTGCCACAGAGTCGGCTGAGCAGCCCACCCTTGTCGCCATCGCAACGCGGGGCCGCGCAGGTCACGGTAACCGGCACACACGCCCACGTACACACGGTTCGTGCCTGCTTGGTGACGACCGGTACGCACGTGTAGCTCGTGAACTCCACCTCCTTGACGACCGTCTTCGACTCGGCGACTTTCGCCTTTTCCTTCTTCGTGACGAGTTCGTTAACGGTGTACTTGAAGGTCTCGTCCTTCCACGCCATCTCCTTGACCTTGACCTTCTCCTTCTTCGTGACCGGCTCACTGACCCAGTACTTGTAGTCTTCCTTTACCGTGACCCACTCGTTGACCTTTACCTTCTGATCGACGTAGGACACGACACAGGTGCCGCAGTCGCTCTTCTTCTTGCCGCCGAACGCGCTCGCGTCGCCGGTCGTGGCCCACACCGCGGCCCCAAGTAGGGCAATACCCAACAAACGCCGTTTCATTGCGAAGCCTCCACTAATGGGATAAGGAGTGGGGCGTCCGCTACTTCCCTGCTGCGAACCAACCCTGATCTGTCGGCTTGAACCAGGCGGGCAATTAAATATTACCCAAACCTCCCAGTTATGCTCGACGACAAACAGCGTACAGGCTCGACAAACGGCAGGCAACGGAAACTGCACGTTCTAGGTAATTTTTTCGGAGCGTATGGTAAACGTCGTATCGATTGATCCTGCCGGATGGTGGCGGAGCGTCGTTCCCGCCGGTAGGATCATCACTCGGAACCGCGTGGTTCGCGATTCTGCCAACTTTCACTGGAGTCGAGTATGCAATCCCGGTGTCTCTTCCGCCCGCTCGTCGCGGTTGCGCTCTGCGCGGCCGTTGGCCTCGCAGCCCTTTCCGACCCGCAAACCGCTCGCGCGGCGGACGACGAATGGGTAAAACTGTTCAACGGCAAGGACTTGACCGGTTGGAAGATGTTCGACCCGCCCAGCGGCAACTTCAAGAGCGTCAAGCAGGTGAAGAATGCCGACGGGAAAGTGACTGCGTTCGTCGGCGTTAACAAAAAGGACGACAAAGAAGTGACGCTGTGGCAGGTCAAGGATGGGATGATCGTGGGCGGTGGCCCGGCGAGCCACATCTTCACCGAACTGGAAGCCGACAACTTCCACTACCGCGTCGAGGCGAAGATCAACGACAAGGGGAACAGCGGGCAGTATTTCCGCACGAAGTTCGGCCCGAACTTCCCGGCCGGTTACGAAGCGCAGATCAACGCCACACACGGCGACAAGATCCGCACCGGGAGCCTGTACATGCCGAACGTGAAGGAGGTGCTCGTTTTGGACATCGCCCCGCACAAGGCCGATGAGTTCTTCACGCAAGAAGTGATCGCCAACGACGACCACATCCAGATCATCGTGAACGGCAAGAAGACGGTGGACTACAAAGATTCGAAGAAGACCTACACGAAAGGCCACTTCGCGCTCCAGGGTCACGACCCTGGCAGCGTGATGACGTTCAAGAAGATCGAGTACAAGCCGATCAAGAAGTGACGGGCGGACAAATGCAGAGTTAACCACAAAGACACATAAGGGCACAAAGGAAGGCAGAAAGACGAAAGCAGTAGAGTTCTTTTGAACACTGCTTGCTCTCGGTCTTCTGCCTTCCTTTGTGCCCTTTGTGTCTTTGTGGTTAATCCGGTTTTCCTTGCTTCTCCACCGCGAATGCGAGCGCCGCGGTGGCCCAGCCGCTCGCGGCGATCGCGATGAACTGGTCCTTCTCGTGCGGGAAGCCGCTCTCATAGTACGGCTGGAACGGTTTGCTACGCGACTTCACGAACCACGTCCCGTCCGCACGCTGCGTCTTTAGCAAGTGCGACAACCCCGCACGATACGCGGGCGAATTGGTCTGTAGCCCACCGCCGAGGTGCAGCGCGACCAGTGCCGCTCCGGTGGCGTAGGCGTCGCTGCGCCCGCCGTCGAGTTGCGACCAGCCGCCATCGGATCGCTGTTTCTGT
The DNA here is from genome assembly GCA_005772955.1 of Planctomycetia bacterium. Taxonomy (GTDB): domain Bacteria; phylum Planctomycetota; class Planctomycetia; order Gemmatales; family Gemmataceae; genus Gemmata. The sequence continues at coordinate 13,606 of SXID01000242.1, read as the reverse complement.
TGCAACTCCCACGCGGCGGCGGCGACTTCCTTTGTCTCGGCCCCAGACTCCTTCAGCGCGAGTAACCGGAACACGCGGTCTTCTGTGTCTTTCGCGGGCGTTTTCAAGAGCCATGTGCGTGCTGTTTCGACGCGCTTCGCGATCTTCGCCTTGTCAGCGTTCGCGGGCGGACCCCAGAAGTTCAGCGCGCGGATCGCGAGGTAGGTCGCGCTGAAGTCACTCGCCTCGCTCGGCGGGCGGTTGCCGCTCGTGCGCCAGTGGTCGCGGTCCGGTTGCGTCTTCAGGAGAAACTCGACCACGGCCGCAGTGTTCTCGTCCGGCTTGTGGCCGGCGAGTTCGAGCGTGAAGAGTGCGTAGCCAGCGCTGTCTACCGCACCGCCGGTGCCAATCCCGTCCCGGAACCGCTTGCGGTTCGTTTCGAGGAACCCAGAGATGTGGTCAGCCTGACCCTTGAACAGCGCGGGCGCGAAGGTGAACCCGCGGCCGTTCGCGGCGTTGAACGCGAGCATCGGCAGTGCCTGGTTGTGGCACGCGAAACACGTCTTCTGGTCGGCGTGCCCAGTCGCGCCCTTCTTGAGCGGTGTCAGCGCGACCTCGACCGCGGCGCGCACATCCTTCGGGTTTGGGTTGGGCGGTGCGAGGTTGGGAAGCGGGATCGTGATGAGCAACAGCGTGGAGAGCATTGGCGTACTCCGGGAGCGGGATCGTTGGTTGTACGTCTCGCGCGGAACTGCAAGTTGCCGCGAGGCGAATCCGTAGGACGGTCGGATACGTTCTCTCTCAACGCGAGGTCGTCATGCCGAAGAAGCTGGCGTTCGCCAACTTCTTCGAGTTCACCCCGGACAACCGCGCGGTTGTCATCGCGCTTGCCGGCAAGTTAGACCCGGAAGCGGTGGAAGAACTGCACCCGCGGATTCAGGAAGTGTACCGCGCCGGCCTGCGCCGGTTCGTCTTCGATTTGACCAATCTGGAATATGCAGGGAGTCTCGGCCTCCGGTTGCTGGTCGGGATCCAGAACTAGGTGAGGGGCGAAGGAGCGGTCGCCGTGTGCGGTCGCCGTGTGCGGTTCGACCGGGGCGGTCCGTTCGCTGCTGGCGATGACCAAACTCAGCACGCGGTCGCCCGAACCCCCCCCCGCGACGCTGCGCTCGCAGCGACTGGGAAATAAACATCGACGCGCAGCGGAGCGCGCCACCTTCACGTGAAGGCGGCACGCTCCGCTGCGCGTTGCGGCTACGCGACGATGTTTACTTCCCCGCCTGTGCTTTCGCGGCCTTCACGACGGCTTCCAACGTGAAGCCGAAGTGCGGCAACAAGTCCTTCAGCGGGGCCGATGCGCCGAACGACCGCATCCCGATGATCGCACCCGTCAGGCCCGCGTAGCGCTCCCACCCGAACGCCCCGCCCATCTCGACGCACACGCGGGCCGTCACTGTCGGCGGGATTACGCTGTCGCGGTACGCCTTGTCCTGCTTCTCGAACAGTTCCCACGACGGCAGGCTCACGACACGCGCCTTGATGCCTTCCGTCGCGAGCTTCTCGGCTGCGTCCGCACACAGCGACAGTTCGCTCCCGGTCCCGATGAGGATCACGTCCGGGTTCGCTACGTTGTTGAGCGAATAGCCGCCTTTCGCCAGACCGGAGGCGGCGTTGTACTTCGTACGGTCGAGCGTCGGCAGATTCTGGCGTGTCATCGCGAACACGACCGGCGAGTGCTTCTGCGTAAGCGCGACCTTGTACGCTTCGGCCACTTCGTTCGCGTCGCCCGGGCGAATCGTGATCAGACCCGGAATCGCCCGCAGCGACATCACCTGTTCGATGGGTTGGTGCGTCGGGCCGTCCTCACCGACGCCGATGGAGTCGTGCGTGAACACGTACAGCACCGGCAAACCCATGACCGCCGCGAGGCGAATCGGTGGGCGTCCGTAATCGGAGAAGATGAGGAACCCGGAGCCGTAGGAGCGGAGCTTCGAAAGGGCCATGCCGTTCATCACGGCGCCCATGCCGTGTTCGCGCACGCCGAAATGGACGTTCCGCCCGCCGGGAGTCTTCGACGTGAAGACTCCCGCGCCTTCAAACTTCATGAACGTCTTCGTGGACGGGTTCAGGTCGGCGGAACCGCCGACGATCCACGGCACGTTCTTCGCGATCGCGTTCAGCACCGTGCCGCTGCTGTCGCGGGTCGCGATGCCTTTCGCGTCGGTCGGGAACACCGGGATGTCCTTGTCCCAGCCCGCGGGCAGATCGCGGTTTTCCATCGTTTCGAGTTCCGCGGCCTCCTTCGGGAACTTCGTCTTGTACTCCGCGAACAGATTCGTCCACGCCGCGCGAGTCGCCGCGCCTCGTTTGCCGATGCCGTTCTTGAAGTGTTCGTAGATGCCGTCGGGCACCAGGAAGGACTGATCTTCGGGCCAGCCGTAGAACTTCTTGGTGAGCTTGATTTCGTCCACGCCGAGCGGTTCGCCGTGCGCGCCGTGCGTGTCGGCCTTGTTCGGCGAACCGTAGCCGATGACGGTCTTGAGCGCGATGAACGTTGGCCGGTCGGACGACTTCGACGCTTCGATGGCCTTCATCATGCCGTCGGTGTCGTTACCCTCATTGACGCGAAGCACGTTCCAGCCGTAAGCCTCGAACCGCTTCGGCACATCATCGGAAAACGCGAGGTGCGTGTGCCCGTCGATGGTGATGCAGTTGTCGTCGTAGACGAGCGTGATGTTGTTGAGTTTCAGGTGCCCCGCGAGCGACGCGGCTTCGCTCGCAACGCCTTCCATCATGCAGCCGTCGCCGCAGATTGCGTACACGCGGTGATTGAACAACGCCTCGAAGCCGGGACGACTGTAGTGTGCGGCTCGCCACTTTTGCGCGATCGCCATTCCGACCGCGTTGCCGACACCGGTACCGAGCGGCCCGGTGGTGGTTTCCACACCGGCCGTCATGTCGCTTTCGGGGTGGCCGGGGGTTTTGCTGTTCAGTTGGCGGAACCGCTTCAACTGATCCATCGGCAATGATTCTTCAGCGAGTACCTTTCCGTGGTGGAGGTCGGCGTCGCGGATTTGCGCGAGGTGAATGAGCGAATAAAGGAGCATCGACCCGTGACCGTGGGACAGCACGAACCGGTCGCGGTTCGGCCACAGCGGATCGGTGGGGTCGTAGTTGAGGAACTTGTTCCAGATTGTGTACGCGACCGGAGCCAGGCCCATCGGCGCACCGGGGTGCCCGGAGTTGGCCTTCTGTACCGCGTCCATCGCGAGCGTGCGGATGGTGTTAATGGCGGTAACGTCGAGTGCCGTGAACTGGCTCATGAGCGATTCTCTTGTGATGAGATGGAATTGCGATACCGAGGATGATACAAAGCGACCCGCAACGCAAGCAAAAGAGGGCGAAAGATTTCACACAAGGCAAACGCAGAGGACAGAACAGGGAGCAGAGAACAGAGGCAGGGTCGTTGGGGTTTTGGCCCTTCGGGGCCAAAACCCCAACGACCCTGCCTCTGGCTCTCACCTTTTGATCTGCGGGCGCCTGTCGGTCGTGAACGCCATGCCGGTGGGATTTGTGTCTTTCACTGCCCACGTGCGGAGCAACACTCACTTTGCCGTGTTTAGCGTTCGTCCCGGAGGGGCGATGCCTTTTGTCCTTTGTTGGGGTGCACGGAAAGGACATGCGTGTGGAGGCATGGCGGTGGCACGCATCGCTTGTGTAATGTCGCGGAAGCCTGAAAATACGGGTGAAACTGGACCTTGGGAGGGTTCGGAGAGAGAAAATGTTGGATATTTCCAGGGAATTCGCGTTGTCTTGTTGACAACACACAGCAAAACTCCTTAATTTTCAAGCAGTTCCAGATTCCCCATCTACCATCGTTGGAGTGTCGTCATGGCAAAGGCTGCGAAGGCTGCCCCGAAAAAGGCTGCGGTGAAGAAGGCGCTGACGAAGTCGCAACTCGTCGGTCAACTCGCGGACAAAACGGGACTGAGCAAGAAGGACGTTGAGAAGGTGCTGGGCGCGATCGTGGACTCGGTCACGGAGCAACTCGGGACGAAGGGGCCGGGCAAGTTCGTGTTCCCCGGTCTGGCGCGCATGTCGCTGTCCCGCGTGGCTGAACGCAAGGGCGGTGAGGTGAAGAAGAATCCGCTCAACGGCAAGGAGTACACGACCAAGCCGCGAGCCGCGTTCAACAAGGTGAACATCCGCCCGATCAAGGCGATCAAGACCACCCTCGCGTAATCCGCGACCCGGGCAGGCGAGCAGGGGGCATAAGCCCCCTGTTTGCATTTTCTCACACGAACCTCTTCAGCACCTCCGCAACACACCCACCGAGCGCCGCGAGGTTGTAGCCGCCTTCCTGTACGATCACCGTCGGCAATTCTAATTCGCGCACGGCCGCGCCCATCTCCGCGAAGAACTTTGTTGGTAACTTGAAGCCGCCGATGGGGTCGGCCTCGTGCGTGTCGGCGCCGAACGCGAACACCAGGAAGGACGGCTTGAAGCGGCCCACCGATTCGATCGCGCGCGCGAGCGCCGCGCGATACTCTTTCACACCGGTGCCGGGCGCGAGCGGCACATTGAAATTCGCACCGAGGCCAGCGCCGGTTCCGGTTTCGTCTGCGAACCCGCTGAAGAACGGGTACAGTCCGGCCGGGTCGCCGTGAACGGAAATGGTGAGCACGTCCGCGCGCGAATAGAAGATGTGCTGAGTCCCGTTCCCGTGGTGAACATCGAGGTCGAGGATCGCGACCGGGCCGTGCTTCGAGAGCCGTTCGGCCGCGACCGCCGCGTTGTTGAAGTAGCAGTACCCGCCGCAGCGGTCGTGTTCGGCGTGGTGCCCCGGCGGGCGCGTCAGTACGTACACGCTTCGCTCAACTCCGTCCGCGATCAGGTCCGCGGCGTGTGCCGCGGCGTTCGCGCCGCCGAGTGCCGCCGCGAACGTACCGGGAAGAATCGGCGTGTACGTGTCGAAGCAGTATTGGCCGCGAAGGGCGCGGGCACCGGTCGCGCGCGGGTTCGGGCCGAACGGAAACACGGTGGGCCAGAGCTGCTTCGCGGCCGGATCGCGTGCGCGCTTCGCCTCCGCGCTGGCTTCGCGTAAGTAGGTGATGTAGGCCGCGTGGTGAACGGCCGTGACGCACTCCTCGTTTGGCTTCGGCGGTTCCTCGAAACGGAACCAGCCCGCAGTTTCGAGCGCGGCGCGAATGACCTCGAGCCGCCCCGGCGCTTCGTACGAGGGGATGACCGCGCCAGCTTCCACCTCACCGGGTGGGGCGTGGTCCGCGTGCTTCGGGTTCAGGATCACGCGCATCAACGATCGCTCCTCATCAGTTCGAACGGCCTTCGTATAATATCGAGTGAAGATTACACAAGAGGACGCCATGCCGCGCATTCTTATTGCCGACGACAACCCGTCCAACGCGGACCTGCTCGACGCGCACCTCGACGGCACCGGGTTCGAGACGCGGTTGGTGTACAACGGCACGGACACGCTTGCGGTTGCGAGCGACTGGAAGCCGGACCTCGTCTTGCTCGACGTAATGATGCCCAAGATGAGCGGATTCGAGGTGTGTCGCCGGCTGCGCGCCGACCCCGCGACAGCCGGCATCTCGGTGCTCATGGTCACCGCGCTCGATCAGGCCAACGATGTGGAAGCCGCGGTGGATGCGGGCACGGACGACTTCATCACGAAGCCGATCAACAAGACGGAACTGCTGCTTCGCGTGCGTGCGATGCTCGACAGCCGCAACGAGCCGACCCCCGCCGACCGCGCGCTCGCGTACATCGGGCGGGTTCAACAAGGGCTGTAATTCTGATCTTGCCCTCTCCCGCGAGGGGAGAGGGGAAAACAACAAGCAAGCGGGTGGCTGACACTGGCCGTTCGCCAAAACACCATGTCTACTGCCAAAGTCATCCTCCGGGCCAAGCGCGCGCAACCGTTCTTCGGGCGGCACCCGTGGGTGTTCGCTGGCGCGATCGAGCGCGTCGAAGGCGCGCCTGCCGACGGCGACGAGGTTGACCTCGTCTCGCACGGCGGCAACTTCGTCGCTCGCGGGCTGTACAACTCGCAGTCGAAGATCAACGTGAGGCTCTACTGCTGGGAAGCCGACACAGCGCTCGACCGCGCGTTCTTCCACAACCGGCTCTCGACGGCGGTCGCGCTTCGTCACGACATTCTGAAGCTCAACACACCGGACGCCGGGTATCGCGTCTGCTTCAGCGAATCGGACTACCTTTCCGGCATGGTCGTGGACCGCTACGGCGACTGGCTCACGGTGCAGTTCACCGCGCTGGGCATCGCGAACCGGCGCGAGATCATCGTGGACGCGCTCCGCGAACTACTCAACCCGAAGGGCATCTACCTACGCACCGAAAAGGGCATCGGCAAACTCGAAGGCGTCGAACTGCACGACCAACTACTTTGGGGCGAGTCTCCCCCTGCCGACCTGAGCATCAGGGAGAACGGAATGCGGTTCCTTGTGAACCTCACCGAGGGCCAAAAAACGGGCTACTACCTCGACCAGCGCGACAACCGCGCCGCGGTGGCGCGGCTGTGCGGTGGCAAACGCGTCCTCGATGCGTTCTGCTACTCGGGCGGCTTCGGACTCTATGCAGCGAAGGCTGGCGCGAGCGAAGTGCTGGGTGTGGACGCGTCCGAGCCGGCCCTGGAGTTGGCGCGCCGAAACGCGACCGCGAACGGCTTGAACAATATCACGTTCGAGAACGCGGACGTGTTCAATCGCCTCGGCGAACTGGTCGCTGACGGGCGGCAATTCGATGTGGTGGTTCTCGACCCGCCGAAGTTCGCGCGCAACCGCGCCGCGGTGCCCGACGCGATCAAGGGTTACCGGCGGCTTCACCAACTCGCGATGAAGTTACTCGCGAAGGACGGACTGCTCGTCTCATGCTGCTGCACGGGCTTGATCGCGATGACGGATCTGGAAGAGTTGCTCGCGCAGGTGACGGTTGAATCGCGGCGCGATTTGCAGATCGTGGAGCGCCGCGGCCCGGCCGCGGACCACCCGGTCGCGGTGACGTGCCGCGAATCGGGCTACCTCAAGTGCCTCATCAGCCGCGTTTTGTAGGACAGGCTTCCAGCCTGTCCTACTTGTAGCGCTGGCGGAAAACCTCGGCCATGAGGTTGTCAATTGGGCAGAACTGGTCGGTGAGGACGACGCCCGGTTCGCGGTCGGTGTAGGGCTTGAGCCGTGCGGCCGGTACCTCGACCGTGTAAACCCGGAACTTGTTGCGCACCACCGCTACCGCCTCCGTCACCGGCAGCGCCGCCGCGAGGTCGCCGCCGGACGCGAAGCCAACCGCGATCCGGGCCACGAAGCCTGGCACCACTCGTTCGGCCAACGCGTCGTAGAGCGCGCTTACGCGGAACGGCTTGTCCGAAGCGTAGATCACCAGCACGCGCCGCTGCCGGTCCCATCTCTCACCGTCGATGGTTCCGTCCGGTTCCGGCGATTCGGCGGAGAGCAACACGATGTTCTCCGCGGGGAACGTCTTCGCCAGCGTCGCCATCGCCGCCTTCCACAATTTGCCGTAGGCGATCGAGTCGATGATGGTGAGCAGGTACACGCCGTCGGGCCGGAGCGTCGCCTTCACCGCGTCGTTGTACTCCTTCGTCATCAGGTGCGCCGGCACGGACAGGTCGTTGACCGCGTCCTGAATCACGAGATCGTAAGTGCCCGGCGCGACCTTCTCCGACACGTACTGGCGGCCGTCCATGTGAATCGCGCGGAGACCGTCGTAGTCCTTCAGTCCGAGGTGCTCTCGCGCCACTTGCGTTACCTTCGGGTCGATCTCCACCACGTCGACGCGTGCTTCGGGCATCATCTCCAGTGCGTATCGCGGGAACGTGTATCCGCCGCCGCCGATGACCAGTGCCTTCGGTTCGACCGTCCCAGAACGGGCGAGGTGGAGGAACTCCATCTGGATGTGCTCGTGCGTGTAATACAGGTACTCCGGGTGGTACGGGTCCACGCTGGAGTGAACGAGGTGGTCGAGCGTGAGCTTCAGCGCCGTTTCGCGGCCCGTGTCGCGGTTCACCTTGATCGTGTAGTAATTCGATTCGACCTGCACCACGAACCCCTCGTCGCGATTGGTGCGGTTGGTGAGGAGGAACCCGCCGAAGATGCCACCGAGGACGATGCTGAACAGGTACAACAGCGTGCTGGCCCCGACAGCGTTGTATGCCACCGTTTTGTTGTCCACGTTCGTCGCGTCCCGGGCGTCTTTCCAGATGTTCACAACCAGGAGACTCGTGAACGTGAGCACAAACGACGCGCAGAGAATGGTGCGGTACATGCCAAGCGTGGAGAGCAGGACGTACCCCGCGGCGAACGTGCCGACGATCGCCCCAGTTGTACTCCACGCATACACGCGACCCGCCACCTGCCCGACGCGCGCCACGTCCGGCACCGCGAGTCTGATCACCTGCGGCGACACCAAGCCCAACATGAACATGGGCAGGAAGAACATGCCGAACGTCCACCCCATCACCTGCGCGATCGGTCCCCAGGTGTCGAACGGTCCGTAGCGGGTGATGAGCGCCATCGTGACGAACAGGAACACGGTCGCGGCACCGGCGAGGATGAGCGTGGCCGCGAGGAAGAACCGCGGACTGAGTTTGGCTTCGGGCCGGGCCGCGCGATCCGCGAGTTGCCCGCCGGTAAAGTTCCCCATCGCGGTGCCGGCCAGCATCACGCCGATGATCCCGGTCCAGGTGAACAGCGACACGCCGAGGTACTGCGCCAGCACCCGCGACGCGGTGAGTTCGAGCGTCATCCCGCAGAAACTCGCAAGGAAGACGATCAGGTACGCCTGACGAATGTCCCCGAAAGCGTGGGGGTTGGCGTCGGAATCCGCTTGCGGCTTCGCGAGCGCCTCTTGACTCGCATCGGGCGAAGCCGCGAGCGGCTCCCCTGAAGAGGGCGAGGGGCGCACCACCACCAGCGTCAACCCTGCGAGCGCCACCAGCGATGCGGCCGACACCAGCACCAGCGTGTTGATGTAGAACGCGGGGATCAGGTAGAAGCCGGTGACGTAGTTCCCGAGAAGGCAGCCGAGCGTGCTGAGCGCGAAGATCAACCCCGCGACGCGCCCGGTGTGGGCCACGTCAGGCAAACCAAGTTTGATCGCGAGTGGCGTGAGCAGACTTAGCACCAACCCTGCGGGGAGGCACAACGCTGCGGCGAGGATGGGAATTCGCGGGCCGAGCGGGATCGACTTGTGAAGCCCCGTGGACGTGAGCAATTGCGGGAACAGGAGCATCCACAGCGCCGCGATCGCACCGACGCCGAGCAGTATCGCGAGCGTCTTCGGGCTGGGGTAGCGGTCCGCGAGTTTCCCACCGAATGCGTTGCCGAGTGCGATGCCCGCGAGGAACACGCCAATAATAGACGTCCACGTTTCGAGGCTGGACCCGATGTACGGGCTGAGCAGTCGCCCCGCGACGAGTTGAAGCACGAGAAGGGCAGCGTTCGCCAAAAAGACGACCGACCCGACCCCGACGAGCCGGCCGACCGGCAGCGGAATCGAGGCGGAGACCGAAGCGGGTACGGTACTCATGTGGTGTTCGGCGAGTTCCGGTGGTGCGGGTGTCAGTTGAACGCAAAGCTACGATTGAAACCGCTGAACGGCTATCGCGTTCCGCCGGGGCGGTAGAATTGCGAGGAGAAGTGTTTGGTGTGTCGTGTTTGGTGTGTCGTTTAGCCGCGACTCGAAGAGGAGCGTGCTCGTCACCAAACACCAAACACCAAACACCAAACACCAAACACTAAACACCAAACACCAAGCAAGCCATGAGTTCCCGTTTCGTTGTCGGTATCGACCTGGGCACCACCAACAGCGCGCTGGCCTACGTGGACACTGGCGCCGGCAAGGACGCGAAGGTCACGCCTTTTCCTATTCCGCAGGTGGTGTCACAGGGGTCGGTCGAAGACCGGCCGCTGCTGCCGTCGTTCCTGTACTTGCCTGGCGATGGCGAACAACCGGCCGGCGCGATGAAACTTTCCTGGGATGCGAAACGCGATTACTGCGTCGGTGAGTTTGCTCGCGTGTTCGGTTCGCAGGTGCCGACTCGGCTGGTCGCGTCTGCGAAGTCGTGGCTGTGTCACCCCGGCGTCGATCGCAAGGCACCGATTCTTCCGCACCGGGCGCCCGATACCGGTTCGCGCAAGGTGTCGCCGGTCGACGCCACGACGCGCTACCTGAAGCACATCGCGGAGGCGTGGAACCACGTCATTGCGAAGGACGTGACCGCGAACCGGCTCGAATCGCAGGACATCGTGCTGACGGTGCCCGCGTCGTTCGATGCGGGGGCGCGTGATCTCACGGTCGAAGCCGCACGCGCCGCGGGGTTCGAGAACTTCACGCTGCTCGAAGAACCGCAGGCCGCGTTCTACGCGTGGCTCGACCGTGCCGGCGATGACTGGCGCAAGCAGGTGAGTGTGGGCGAGTTGGTGCTGGTCGCGGACGTGGGCGGCGGCACGACCGACTTCACGCTCATCGAAGTGGGCGAAGAAGAAGGCAACCTCGCGCTGACGCGGCTCGCGGTAGGCGATCACCTGTTGCTCGGCGGCGACAACATGGACCTCACGCTCGCGCACCACGCCGCGCAATCGCTCGCGGCGAAGGGCACGAAACTGGACGCGGGGCAGATGGTGCAACTCACTTACGCCTGCCGCAACGCGAAGGAAGAACTTTTCGCGCGCCCGAAGTTGCAAAGCGCCCCGGTCACGGTTCTCGGCAAGGGCCGCAGCATCGTCAGCGGCACGATCAAGCACGAACTGACGCGCGCCGACCTGGAGAAAGTGTTAGTCGATGGCTTCTTCCCCGACTGCCCGCGAGACGCGACACCCGGCCTCGGCCGCAGTTCGGGGCTTCAAGAACTCGGTCTCCCCTACGTCGCGGACGCGGGCATCACCAGGCACCTCGCGTCGTTCCTCTCGCGTCAGGCCGAATCGCTCGCGAGTCGAACCGCCACGAAGACCGCGAAGCGCAAGTCGCCGGAAATCCCCGGCGCGATTCTCTTCAACGGCGGCGTGTTCAAGGGTGATGTTCTCCGCAACCGCTTGCTCGGTGTGCTGGCAACGTGGGCGAAGTCCGCGAAGACCGACGCGACCCGCGAGCTACCCGGCGCGGATCTCGACTTGGCAGTGGCTCGTGGCGCGGCCTACTACGGCCTGGTGAAGCGCGGTAAGGGCGTGCGTATCCGTGGCGGCACGGCTCGCGCATACTACATCGGCGTGGAAACGAACATGCCCGCGGTGCCGGGCTTCGCCCCACCGATGAAGGCAATCTGTGTGGCGCCGTTCGGCATGGAAGAAGGCACTGAGGCCGACATCCCGAGTTACGAGGTTGGTGTTCGCGTGGGCATGGAGGCGGAGTTCCGGTTCCTGGGTTCGACGGTCCGCCGCGACGACGGTGCCGGCGCAGTCGTCGAAGAGTGGGAAGGCCAGATCGACGAGCTTTCGCCGGTGAAGACGACGCTCGAAGCGAAGGGCGCCGCGGCCGGCGGTCAGGTGGTACCGGTCCACCTTCACAGCAAGGTGACCGCGGTGGGTCAACTGGAGTTGTGGCTCCAATCGAGGGACGGCAAGCACCGCTGGAAGCTGGAGTTCAACGCCCGCGAGGGGAAGTAGAATAGCGGATGGAGCGAGGCAACAGATGAACCTGTTAAGTGACACCGCGCCCGATGTGGAGCGGCTGATGTACGAGGTGTACCGGCGCATGACGCCGGCGCGCAAGTGGAAGAACCTGCGCGACGACTATCGCATGGCTCGTGCGCTCCACGCGGCCGGGATGCGTCACCGACAACCCAGTGTCACACTCGCGCAGATTCAGGCCGACTGGATTCACACAACGCTCGGCTACCCGTGTCCCGTTCCGATCCCGGAGGCACTCGTGGAACCCGTCGATCAGGAGTACCAACCCGTCTTTCGGTTCGCTCTCCACGCGCTCGATAGCCTCGGCATCGCTTACGCCATCGGCGGGTCGGTCGCCAGTTCGTTCCACGGCGCGCAGCGGATGACGCGCGACGCCGACATCACCGTCGAGCCGTTTCCGGGGCGCGAGGCCGCGTTCATCGCGGCGTTCCCCGCCCCGGAGTTCTACCTCAACGCGGACTCGATGCGCGACGCACTCCGCACACGATCAACGTTTAACATCCTCCACACGACGACCGGTTACAAACTTGACATCTTCGTTCGCAAGAACGACGCGTTCGAGCTAGAAGCGTTCGCGCGGCGCGGCCCGCACCCGATGCCGGGCGCGCCGGACGAACTCGTACAGGTTCATTCGCCGGAAGACATCGTGCTGTTCAAACTTCGGTGGTTCCGCATCGGCGGGGAAGTTTCCGACAAGCAGTGGGCTGACATCATCAGCGTGATGAAAACGCAGGGCGCCGCCATCGACGCCGCGTACCTCGACAAGTGGGCCACCGAAATCGGCGTGAAAGACCTGCTCGACCGCGTCCGTTCGCAGCTCTGATACGTGTGTTCAAAACTTCCCATCTCTTGCCTCGAAGTGCGTTGGCTTCGCAAGCAACCGGCCGCCGCGAAGCACCCAGTCCGCGACCCACTCCATTAGTTCGCCGCGCGAGACCCGGAGTGGGCCGAGCGCCGCGACACCACCTCTCGCGTTGCTGATCAGCGCTGTGTCCGCTTCGGTGCCGGTGAACCGCGGGGACACACCGAACCGCGAAGCGAACCACTCGCACGCCTGCCGCACGCTCACAATGGATGGCCCGGTCACGTTGAACGCGCGCGGCGGCACTTCGCAGTGGTCGAACGCGCGCAGCGTCATCGCGTTCGCGTCGCCTTGCCAGATCGTGTTGAAGTAGCCCATCGTCAGATCAACCGGCTCGCCGGCCTTCACCTTCCGCGCGATGTCCACCAGCACGCCATACCGCAGATCGACTGCGTAGTTCAGCCGGATGATCGCGACCGGGATTCCGAGCGTCTTCGAGAAGTAGCCGAACATCCGCTCGCGACCGAGCGCGGACATGCCGTACTCACCCACCGGCGCGAGCGCGTCGCTCTCCGTCGGGCCGCCGGTGTCGGGGCGCGTGAATGGGTACACGTTACCCGTCGAGAACGCAACCAAGCGACTTGTCGCGTAGCGTTTACAGACCACCGCGGGCAGGTAACAGTTGATCGCCCATGTGGTGCCTTCGTCGCCGGTCGAACCGAACTTGCGGCCTGGCATGTAGACCACGTTCGGCGCGTCGGGCAGTTTTGCGACCTCGGCCTCGTTCAGCAGATCGCAGCGGATCGCTTCGATACCGCAGGCAGTGAAGGCGGCTTCGCTATTGTCCGAGAATCGTGACACCGCGATCACGCGGCGTTTCGTGTTGTTCGCGTTGGAGGCGCGCTTCGCCATCCGCGCGAGGGTCAGTCCCATCTTTCCAGCCGCGCCCAACAGGATGATGTCGCCCGCGTGCCGTCGCAATGTATCGACCACCTGAGGTGTGGGTTCGCTGAGCGCGTCTTCGAGTTCGGCTTCTGATGTGAACATGGCGACCTCCTCTTGTTACTCGGAATGCTATCGCACTCGACGCGTTCGCGGTTACACTTTACTTCACTTGCCGCACCGCTCCCGCCGGAGCTTCGATCAT
>SXID01000241.1 GCA_005772955.1 Planctomycetia bacterium | reverse complement strand
GACGGACCCATCAGGGCGACGAAGTCGCCTTCATCGAACGACAGGTTCAGTCCCTTGAGGACGTGAACAGTCTGCGTCCCCATGTAGTAGTTCTTGACCAGATCGACGACGCTGACGATGGCAGGCATTCGAGAAGCTCAAGGTGGCAGAAAACGAAGGCGAATGGATGTTTAGCGTTCGCCCCTGAGGGGCGAGAGGCGTTCTGAGAGGGACTGCGACTCGGCCCCTTCGGGGCCGACGCTAAACCTCGGTTCCGCCTGTGCCTTTTGGCTGTTACGGCATGGCGCCCGGCGGTGGACCACCGCCACCGCCCTTCTTCTTGCCACCCCCGCCCGTCTTGCCGCCAGGAGTTCCGGTGCCGTCGCCCTTCGGGTAGCCACCGCTCTCGCCGGTCTTCCCTTCGCCACCGTACTTGGTGCCGTTGTTCTTGTTGTCACCGTCGCGGGTGCGGGTGCGGTCGTCCGGCGGAAGCAGTACCTTCGGGTTGGTGACTACCTGGTCGTCCTCGGCCAGTCCCTCACGGATCTCGACGAACTTCTCGTTGTAAATCCCGAGCGTCACCTCGCGGCGCTCGTGACCGGTCGGGGTCTTGACGAACACTTCGCGTTTCGCGCCCATCTCGGTGCCGCCAATGATCGACTGTACCGGCACGGTCAGCACCGCGTCCTTCGCGGTGTCCACGGTGATCGTCACCTCGGCCGTCATATCCGGTTTGAGTTCCTCATTATCGATCCGCTTCCTGGTGCCGTTCGGCAGTACCTCGAAGTCCACCATGACGAGCGTCTGGTAGAGCTTCACGTCGGAAATCCACGAATCTGACTGGCTCGCGACCGCGGCAACGGTGCGGACGTGGCCCTCGAACACGCGGGCACCCAACGCGTCCACCCGGATGCTCGCCTTCTGCCCATCGGACAATTTCTTGTACTCGAAGTTCCGCAATTTCTCACGCACGCTGTCAATGCTCTCATGCCGTTGGCCGACCACGCGTGAGAAGGAATCGGTGTTGAGCATCATCAATTTCTGAACACCATCCACAAGGTATGTGGGCACGAGCACGTCACCGCGAACGCGTGCGACCATCGCCTCGTGAACTTTCGTGTTCACCTGCATGTAACTCAGGTTCGGTATGCGGAGCAACTTCTGGCCTTCCTTCACCTGCGCGCCCTGCTCGATCAGGCCCTGGCTGCCACTACTGCTGAACCGGCTCGACTCGCTCTTGAAGTACACCACCATCGAGTTATCCTGAATGCCGGCCGGGGCGACAATGCGACACTCGGCCTTCTGCTGGGCGATGTCACGGAGTTTCTCGTCTTCCTGAAGATAAACGGATGTGGCCTTCTGCTTCTCCGCGGCGAACTGAACGAGTTTGGCCTCGGCTTCCAGTTCCGCCTGTTCAAGAGCGCGTACAGCATTGTCCCGCTTGCTGGTCAGGTCGGTGAGTCGCTGTTTGCGGTCGAACGTGCGGAGTTGTTTCAGTTTGGCTTCGCTGCTGCGGAGCTTTTCGACCGAACCGTCGAGCCGCGACCGCTCAGCTTGCGCCTGAGCGGGACTCATGTAGGAGAGTTTCACCATCCGGTCGGCCCACGCGGACCGCTCGCGGTTCTGCTCCACATCGCTCTGGAACTGGCGCACCTCGCCGACCGCGTTGTCCACTTCCTGCCGGAACGCGCCGGACTCGGACAGGGTCGCCATACCGCCGCCGATCGCCGCGAGGGTCGCGCGCGACGGGTCGTAATCTAGCCCGGTGAACTTCTCCAGTTCGATCTCGGCCAGTGTCAGGACGTTCTTCGCGGTCGAAACCGCGATGGCGTTCTTCCTCGCCTCGATCTCGTAGTCCTTTTCCGCCTTTACCTTCGCCGACAGGGCCGTCTGCACCTTGATTTGCTGATCCTCTTCCTGATCCTTAAGGGCCGAGGAGTCGAGGATCATGAGCAGTTGACCGGCCTTGACGCGGGAGCCGTCCTCGATGACCCAGTTGATGGTACTGGCGAAGCCCTTCGAGCCGGCCCGCACCTTGCAGACGATGTCGCGGTTACCGGCCGATTCGAGCGTGCCCTTCTCAGCGACTGTGACAACGAGCGGCTCGCGTTTGACGGTGTGAAGGAGTACGTCGGCGCGAATCGGGGTGGGGCGGAGGAAGTAATACCAGCCCCCAATGGCGACCGCGACGAACAGGACCGCCACGCCGATCGCGAGGGGGACGACCTTGCCGCTCCCGCCACCGTGCGACGGGAGCTTCCGCGGCCTATTTCCCTGGCCCGACGGGTTGGGGAGCGGGGAGCCGTTCACCGGGCTTGGAGCCGGCGTCGGTTGGTCGGTTTGCGCTTTCGGTTCGATTGAAGAACTCATCGATCCATACCCCACGGTCATCGAGGTTCATCTGCTCAAGGTCGAGGTACAACTGCATCCGCCCCGTCTGGTAGGCGACCCAGATCTGATACAGGGCGTTCTGGGCGTTTACGAGCCGGCTCTGGGCGTCGAGTACCTGCTGCGTCAGGGCCGCGGCGCTTCCGGCGTCGCTAGTCGGACCGCCCACCGCCGCCGCCGGCGGGGCCAGAAGAGTGAGTTTGGCGCTATCCACCTGGGAATAGCCCAGTTCCACCACCCGCTGTTGGATACGGTACAACTGGGCGAGGGTTCGCAATTCGCGAAGGTCGCCCCGCACGTCATTGGCGATGTTGTCCTCAAACGCCATCAGCGTGCGTCGCTGTCTCTGATAAGAGATCAACGCCGCACGGTAATTATTGCGCTCGACTCGGCGAATTAAAGGCAGTTCCGCGCGAAACGTTAGCTGGTGGTTACTGCGGTCGGCGGAAAACCCGACCGGATTGGTCCCACCGGTCGGTGTGTTACTGCTCAAATCATACCGGACATCGAACACTCCCTGCAGAGAATTTGCCTGAATCGCGATCTGACGCCACGCATCCACCACCTGTCCGCGTGCGTTCATCAAGTCGAATCGCTGGGCCAGAGCCGTCTGAATAGCGGCCGTATACGCGTCATCGAGCGGCGCGGTGAGCGCGTCTGCGTCGCCCACCGGTAGCGGGGGCAATTCCGGCCACTGGTTGCGAACCAACACGAGCCGATCGTTGCGGGCTTCCAGGATGAGCAGATCACCCGCGTTGAACACGGCACGGAACGCGTTGGCCTGCGACGACAGGCGGGCCGGGCCGACGAGCTTCAACCACGGCTGCGCCTCGTAGGCGCGTATCAACAGTTCAAAGTCCCCCACGTCACGCTCGTCTTCGAGCAAAGCGAGCTTTTGAGCGTCGGCCTCCGGTTCCGGCAGGCCCTTGAGTTGCCGCTCGGCGCGGGCCGCGAGCAATTTCCGCCTCTCCTCGCGGATTTGCGCGAGTCGGGCGACGGCCTGGTCGTCGGTCAACTTCGCGGGCGCCCACGAATCCAGACGCACGCCGATCGACTTCGCGAACGGGGTGCCCTTCACCAGTGGCGATTCCGTCAGCAAGGTCCGCCATCGCGCGCGGAACTGTGCGACCGGCTCCGCGGGGTCGTACTTCGCGGCGGCGACACCCACTTGTTCGACATGGGCGTACACCTCTTCAAACCGCCCGAGCTGAAGCCGGATCGGGCGCAGCGGGCCATCATCGAGTTCCAGCGGCACCGTGACCGGCAGTCCGAGTTGCAACTTGTAGTTGTCCATCGCGTCGAGCAACCCGCGAACGCCACCGCCGCCGCCACCGCCGCCACCGGCCGAACCGAGGAGTTGTGCGCGGCTGTTCAGGAGATTGACTTCCACCTGCCCGACCTGAAGGTCAGACTGCTGACCACCTTCCTTGAACGCACGGTATAGTCGCAAAAGGCGTTCCAGTGCGACCACGTTCTTGCGCTGGTTGTTGATGACGGCCGATTGCGTCAGCAGCGGGAGGTAGCCGATGTTCGGTGCGGTAAGATTCCCGCCGATCCCGCGTCCGAGGTTTGGTGAGAGCCCCTGCAGTCCGTAAGGGTTGTTCGTGTAGTTGCCACCGGCCGCGAGCGCAACGTAAAAGATCTTGCGGAACCGTGCGTACGACCGCATCGCGTAGAGCAGTGTGCGCTCGGTCTGCGTCAACCCTTCGAGCGTAACCGCGTACCCGCCGCCCTGAAGGAACGGCTGCGCCAGACTCAGCGACAGGTTGCTGATGCTTGTCTGTGGGCGATCACCGGACAGATCGATGACGACCTGGTTCGCGAGGCGCACGAGCAAGAGCGCGCCGGTGGGAAACAGCTTCGCCACGCCGCCGGTGGTATCGAGCGACCACCGCTCGCCGCCGCCCGCGAGTTGCCGCCCGGTCGATTCGCGCACCACCTGTTCGGTGAAGAACGCTTGCGCCGCGAAGTTGAACCGCTCCAGTGTGACCGGCAGCGCGCTTAGATACAGGTCTTCGCGCCGGTCCTGGTACTCGCGTGCGTTGAACAAACCAAGTTCGATCGCCTGATCGAGCTTGATGCGGTATCCGGTCTGCGCGGTTTCGAGTGCCTTGAGGAAATCCGCGGCTGGGTCGCCGGCGGTCAGTATCGGTGGATACAGTTGAGGCGGCCCCTTCCCCAGCGGGTCGCCGGGCGGCTTCCCCGGATCGGCTGATACCGGCGGTTGCGGCTGCGCGTCGGGTAGCGGCAGCGCCGGTAGTGGTTGCACCGGCGCAACCGCTCCCGCGGGCACGGTCTTGCCACTCCAGTCGATGTCACCTCCAACGACGACCACAACGGGCGGACGCAGTTCGGTGATCGCGGGTTGACCGTCGCGTTCACTGATAACGACCGGGCTTCGTGGTGCGCGTTTCGACGCGACCCACGGCCCAATCTCCCCTGCACCGGACGGCGCAACCGCGGGCGGTACGGTTGGATTGGGGGTGAGCGTATGAGCAGGCGCGTTGAGTTGTTCCGCACCGGGGAGGTTCGGCGGTGCCGACGCAGTCTTTCCCTGCTTCTTGTTCGTTTGGAAAAGAGGAGTCGGCCCGCCAACTAGGTACGAGTCCGGTGCCGCACTGGACGCGGCACCACTCGCGGTTGGGTGGAGGTCATTGGCACGGTTCTCCGCGTCCCACTGTTCGAGCAGCGAGACGTACCCTTCGCCGTCGGTGCGACCGACGCCGGACTTCTTCGTCGGGCGTTGTGGGTTGGGCGAGAGCAACCGAGCCGCGGGGTCGTCGGGCGGGTACGGTGGGCGGTCCGGGTTGGTCGCGTCGGCGAACCGCGCTCGCGGGTCCGGGTAGACGTGCCAGTCCTTCTTCACCTGCCAATCGGGGAACACGTTTTTCTGCGTGACGATGCCGGTCACGTCCTTGTCGGCGCGTTCGCGGTAGTTGTAACGTGCGCATCCTGGCCCGAAGATGAGCATGAGGAGTGCGAACCCAGCAACGAATGGAAGGCAGCGAGCAGATCCGTGCATGGCGCACCCGTGCGGAACCCGAACCCCGGCACATCCGGCATCCGTGGTATCGACCGCACAGTTTCGCGGAGTTGAATGGAACAGCAAGAACGCAGTGTACGAGAGGTGCGCGAGTTACCCAACCTACCGGGTTTGTAGGGTGGGTACTGCCCACCACGCTCACCGCGACAAACCGCGACTCGAAAAGGAATGAGGCACAACGCAAAGTGGTGCGCGGTGGCTACCATACACAACCCGGCCGTTAGACCAACTGGCACGCGGGGCAGCGCTTCGTGAACTCAACGCGAACGTCTATGGTGTTGACTCGTGGCGGCAGCGCGAGCCACTTCAGGTTGCGCAGTTTCGCGAGGTATGGCACCACCGTTTGCGACACGTTCGCGGTGCCCGCGAGACCCACAGCCTCCAGGGCTGGGAATCGCGTCAGCAGGAGCGTCACGCCAGAATCCGATACCTGCGTGTCGGCCAAGTCAACCGCCTTCAAGCCGCGAAGGTGCGCGAAGTTCATGACGCCCGCGTCGGTCACACGAACGCAACCTGATAAGTCGATGGCCTCCAAGCCCGGCAGCCCGGAGAGCAACTTGAGTTTGATTAGTTCGGCGTCGCCGGTTGTATCCGGATTGAGCGCGAACCGATACACTTCGCCGGGCTTCGTGATCACTTCGCCGGGGAGTTTCGCACCGTTCAGAACCCACGGCGAATCACCGTACGCGGTCGATCGCGAGTACCACATGCCCCGCAACGGCACGAGCCACTTCTCCGGTTCGGTCGGGATTGCCTGGGCGATGATGGTGACCGGCGCAGCCTTCCCATCGAGAGCACCCTTCTCGGATAGCGCGGGAGAACTATTCGCCGCTTGCGGCGTCGCGGGCGTCACCTCTCGCACTTCTTGCGAAGCCGCTCGCGGCATCGCGACGGGGCTTTCCCCCTTCCCTTCAACGAGGGGAGCCGGGGGGGTAGGTCTCTTCACTTCCTTCAGCCTGCCCAGCCGCTCCGCGAGTTCGACCGCGTCCTTCGGGCGTCCGGTTGGTTCGGTGTCCACGCAGTCGCCGATGAGGTCAATGAGCGCGTCCGTCACGTTTCGGCGTTTCAACTCGCGTTCGAACCGCGTACCGGGCGCTTCAGTGAGTTTGCCCGTGAGCATCTGGAAAGCGATCACGCCCAAGGCGTGAACGTCGTCGCGCGGATCGGGCTTGTCACCGCGTGTCTGCTGTGGCGAAGCGTAGAGCGGCGTGTACGACCCGCGGAGCGACGTTTTCAGCCACCCCGTCATCATCGACAGCCCGGCCGCATTCGTACGGAGATCGTCCACCGCGACCCCGCCGATGCCGAAGTCCGTGATGCGAAGCCGAACACTTCCTTGTGAAGTCGCCGCGTGCAACAGAATGTTCGCCGGTTTCAGGTCGCGGTGGACGATGGCAGGGGCGAGCCGGTGGAACGTGCCGACCGCAGCCGCGAGTTCTTTGAGTGACAGTACGGTCCGTGATTCGCGCTCAGGTTCGGGGAGGCTCTGCCAGCGGTGAACGAGGTCGGTCAGGTTGCCGCCACTGACGTACTCGTACATGAGCCACGGGGTTTCGCCGTCTAGAACAGCGTCGAGCAGGGGCACCACGTTCGGGTGGTGCCCCTGCTCCATGACGCGAGCGATGACACGGCCTTCGTGAGACGTGAGTTTCGCCCGCGCCTTCGCGTCGGTACAGAACTTCACGGCTCGCGGGTGCGGGATGAACGAGTGGTGTGCGAGCCACACCTCACCGAAACCGCCAGCGCCGATGAGTTCTTCGAGCCGCCAACCGGGTCTCCCGGGGAGGTCCGCCCCGGGCCGGAAATGCGGAACGCACCTCGGGAGCATCTTCGCGAGGTCTTCCACCTCATTCACCACGAAGTCCGGTGGCACTGTCTTTCCCGTGGGGTCGTCCGCACGCTTGAGCGACTGCCGCACTGCACCGGGCAGTTGCGTGAGGTACAGTTCGAGCGTGAGCCGGTCCTCGATTGATCCTTCGTTCACTATCTGACGCGCGACCTGTTCAGCGATCTTCTTCGCCTCCTCGGTGCTCGCGGCGGCTACTTTTGCGATCTCTTCCCGAATCGCAGCGGCTTGCCGACGCTCGCACAACAGTTTGTAAGCGTGTTGAGCGATATCAACGATGTAAGGTGCACCGGGCACAAGTTCGCTCAGGCCACGTATCCCCTTGTCCCGAATCGCCAGCGCAACGCACTCGAAGATGGCAAACATGGGATTCCCTCCGTCCGCTCTTTGTTGCATTTCCAGGCGCGAAGCCTTGTCCTGGAGGCCCGAACGCGACCCGTTCTTTGACTCGGGCAGAATCGCGCGTTAAGTTAAATTACCTCGCTGAACCATAAGTCCCGTCCGGTCGGTCGCCGCGAGTCCCCTCAACGTGTGGCTTCACCCCAACTTCGGTTGGGGCAGGTTGTCGATGGCCTGGTCTACCCCAGCGGCGGCCCCCGATCTCGGGCTTTTCGTCCGGGTCGCGAGCCTCTCGCTTTTACTTCTGCCCTGCACGCTGCTGGGTGGTTTAGGCTACCGTACAGACCTGCTCCCGCTTTATGCAGGGGCGGGAGTGCAGGCAGTTTTTGCGTTGACATTCCTGCGTGCTCATCCCGTGTGGCGCCCGCCTGTGAGCGCGTCGCTCATCATTCTGTATCTGATCGCGCTTGCGTGGCTCTGGCTTCCGACTCGCAGTTCGTCCGACTGGGCGATCCACCTCGGCCAATCCGTCCTACTTCTTGTGGCCGTTGCACTGGCGGCGATTCACGATCTCGTCCGAACCGGGGCAGAACCGCTGCGCCGGTCGAATAAGTGGTGTGGGCGACTCGCGACCCGCGCGCAATGGCCGCTACAACTCACCGACTGTCGCACGTTGCCCGAAGTAGTCGTGCTGCGATCTGCGGCTTTGGATGAGGTGCGCCCGGTACTCGCGCTCCTCGCGGATCCGCGCCCGGAGGTTCAATGTGCGGCACTAGGTGTGTTGGAGTATCGCCAGCAATGGCAGCCCGGGGAAGCTGAGTTGGTAATGAAAACGGCCCGCGAGAGCATCGAACCGGTGGTGCGCGCCGCTGCCGTTTACGCGATGGCCGCAGTCGATTCCGCCGACTTGGTGGGGGGGTTGGCACGTTTGCTCCGCGACCCGACCGCCGAGGTGCGCGCCGCCGCCGCGGAGGTACTCCTGTGGGACATCGAAACCCGGTGGCCGTTCGCCCGCGAGGGCGTGCGTGAATCGCTCGCGGACCCGCGCCTCGCCAACGAAGGGCCGCTGTTCACGTCCGGGCGGCTCCCGACCGCAGCGATGGCCGACCTCATCGCGTGGGCGGAAGAACATGCTCCGCTCGCACCGCGTGCCATCTTCACGCTCATCGAGCAGTATCACCGTGACCTGAC
Source organism: Planctomycetia bacterium (assembly GCA_005772955.1). Lineage (GTDB taxonomy): Bacteria > Planctomycetota > Planctomycetia > Gemmatales > Gemmataceae > Gemmata. The sequence goes on along the minus strand of SXID01000241.1, from coordinate 14,279 downwards.
CAGCTATGACCGGCCCGAACTCGCCAGCCAACTCGCCGCGACGATGTTCGACCCGAACACCTCTCCCACGCTACGGGTCGAACTCGCGGCGCTGCTTCGCGATCACGACATGTTGTCGGTCGATCTGCTCGACCGGCTCACGAACGTGAACCAGCCCGGCCCGATTCGCCTGTTCGCGGCGGAACAGATGCTGCGTCTCAACCTACACGACCCAGACGGCGTGGACGTCCTCCGCGGGTTGGCGCGCCAGCCGAACCGCGACATGGCGCTGTCCGTTGCGGGCGTGGTGCAGAACTTGCTGGGCCTGGACCTTGGATTGCCCCCTGGCGAACTCCCGCCGTCGAACAGCAAACTCGCAGCCGACGTGGCCCGGCGTGTGCTGTTGTGGGCGAATGGTGCCAACCCAGACCAATTCTGTCCGACGCCCGGCCCAATGGCCGGTCTGAAGGGTGCGCCACGTTCCACGATGCTCGGCGTGCGTCCCCCAAGCGTGCCGCCCCCGAATCCGGACGCACCCCGCGGACCCGGCGATTCCAGTGCGGTGTTTTAGTGCCAACGTACTCCTCTCGCTCCGCGTGAGGAGCCAAACAGTCCTGACGCGATCAGAAGCACTCGCACCTCACGCGGAGCGTGAGGTCTACGATCCCAGGCCGCGCGGTCACGGGTTGCTCGCGTATGGGCACGCCGTGACCAGCCACACCCACATCCACTCCGCGCTCCACAGTCTTTTTGCTTCAGGCTTCATATTTGCAGCGTAGTATGGGAGTAACTTCCCCTCGCTCGCGGAGCCACCATGAAGAAGCCTTTGCTCGCGCCCCTGTTCGCGTTCGCGGCTGCCGCCGCGCTCGTCCCGGCATCGTCCGTGGCGCAGCCGAAAGAGGACGCGTTGAAGACGACCGTCGAGAAGGCCGGCGCGTTCCTGAAGAAGTCGCAGAAAGAAGACGGCAGTTGGGGCGTGGAACCACAGAACCGAGGTGTCACTGGCATCGTCGTAGTTGGACTGATTCGCACCGGCACCAAACCTGACGACGCGCCCGTCGCGAAGGGCGTGAAGTTCGTCGAGTCGCTGGTGAACGCGAAGTCCGGGCACATCGCGGGCGATGACGCAAAGGCCACGCTCATCAACTATACCACCAGCATCAACATTCTCGCGCTCAACGCCGCGAACAAGGGTGACAAATATAAGGCCGTGATCGGCAACGCGTCGAAGTATCTCCGCGAGTACCAGTGGGACGAGAACCGCGGGAAGAAGGACGACAGCGACTACTACGGCGGAGCCGGCTACGCGGGCGACAAGTCGCGCCCGGACCTGTCGAACACCGCGTTCTTCCTCGAGGCGCTGAAAGAGGCTGGCGTGCCAAAGGACGACCCCGCGTTCAAGAAAGCACTGGTGTTCGTAAGCCGCTGCCAGAACTTCAAGAGCGAGTACAACACCGCGCCGTGGGCGGAGAAGAACAACGACGGCAGTTTCGCGTACACCGGGGCCAACGGTGGCGAGAACCGGCGCAGCGACGACACGAAGGGCGACATGGGCGGCTACGGCAGCATGACCTACGCCGGCGTGAAGAGCATGATCTACTGCGGCATCGCGAAGGACGACGCACGCCTCAAGAAGGCGCTGGAGTGGATCGGCAAGAACTACACGCTCGAGAGCAACCCCGGTATGCCCGAGGCGAACAGCCAGCGCGGGCTGTTCTACTACTACCACACGTTCGCCAAGACGATGGACGCGCTCGGTATCGACGAGTTCACCGACGCGAAGGGCGTGAAGCACGACTGGCGTGCGGACCTCATCGCGGCCATCGCGAAACGCCAGAAGGCCGACGGCAGTTTCGTGAACGAAACCGACCGCTGGATGGAAGGTGAACCCAACCTCGTGACTGGCTACGCGCTGATGGCGCTGAGTTACTGCAAGAAGAAGTGATTGGGGTGGTATCAGGTATTGGTTTTAGCCCCGGAGGGGCGTCGGATGGTAGCCAGAGGTGAAGCGAACCGAAGGTGAGCGCAACCCCTGGTGAGCGAGGCGTGAAAAGCGGAAGTTCCGTCGCCCCTCCGGGGCTTCTGCCCTCTTCGTCGCCGTCTTCCAGGGGTTGCGCTCGCGAAGCGCTCCCTGTACCCCTGGCTACCATCCGACGCCCCCCCGGGGCTGAAACCAAAACTTGCATTCCGACAGGTGGAGTGTCGCCCCAATTCCTGCTTTAATACCCTCATGCTTCGCTTCGCACTCTCCTGTCTGCTGTTGCTCCTCGTTTCCGCGCCAGCGATCGCGCACCCGCTCCCCAACTTCCGCTACGACCGGGAACTCGACGTCCGCCTCCACCCGAAAAAGGTTGAGGTGCGGTACGTCCTCCTCGTCAGTTTCTGGACGATCTTCACCGACAGCCAAAAGCTATTCACGCCGGAAGAGATCAAGGAGATGGGCGGGAAACTCAGTGAAGTGAGCAAACGCTACTCCGAGAAGATGGCGACGATCCTCGCGCTGAAACTGGAAGCGAAACTCGGTGGCACCAAACTCACGTTCCGCGCCACGAAGGTTGAGGTGCAGCAGGACCGCGATCACGCCCGGTTCCGATTCGTGTTCGAGGCACCGTGGCGTGTCGCTGGTGGCGGGCCAGAGAACAACTTCGCGTTTGAAGACCACAACTTCGAGAACGGTTCTGGCGCCGTTTGGCTCGTGGTGAAACCCGATGAAACCGCGCTCGAAGTGCGAGACCTTGTCGAGCCGGAAGCACGCCTCCGCCGACTCGATCCCAGTTTGTACAAGACCGGCGACGCGGAACTCGCGAGGAAAGCGTCGGCGACGTTCGTCGCGCCGAAACTTCCGCCACTGCCGCCAGACCCGCCACCGCCATTCGCTACCCCCGAGCCGACCCCGGAACCGGTCGTCACCGAAGAGAAACCGGAGACGAGTTTCTGCACGCTACTCTTCGAACGCGGGCCTAAGGCGCTGTTTGAAACGAACTACGGCATCTGGATGCTGCTCCTCACCGCGACCATCTTCGGTGCGTTCCATGCGTTCGCGCCCGGTCATGGCAAGAGCGTAGCCGCGGCGTTCCTCATTGGCGAACAGGGCACGTTCCGCCAGGCTGTGCTCCTCGGTCTCAGCACCACGTTCGCGCACACGGGCAGCGTGATACTCATCGCGGGGATCTTCTACCTCCGTTACCGCGAAGCCGTTCCGCAAGACGCGCAGCACTGGCTTGGGTTGATCGGTGGGTTGCTCGTGTTGTTCGTCGGGATGTGGCTCTTCATGCGCCGGCTTCAAGGACAAGTCGATCACGTCCACCTGTTTGGTTGCGGCGACATGTGCGGGAACCACGCCGCGCCACCGAAGATTCCCGAATGCCGTGTGCCTCCGCGCGAACCGGACACGAACGGCGTGCGATTACTCGCGATTCAACTCGCGCCGACGAAGACGCCTCTGAGTTGGGTTCGCGTGGTGCTGCTCGGTATCGGTGCTGGCGCGATCCCGTGCGTCGATGCTGTCCTTCTGCTCATGCTCGCGGTGTCTGCGGGGAAACTCGCACTCGCGCTACCGCTGTTGATCGCGTTCAGCATTGGGCTATCGGCCGTGTTAGTATTGGTGGGTGCTCTGGTCGTTGCGTTGCACCGTGCCGGCCGCAAAGTAAACGGTGAAGGCGGTTGGGTCCGCATCTTGCCAACGATCAGCGCAGTGCTGCTCATGGGCATGGGGATGTGGATGGCGCGCGACGCCTGGAAAGGCTTCAGTACCGGGTTGACGCACTGACCGCTCTCCTCTTCGGCGGGATTAACCAATGACCGAAGACCCGCTCCGCGACTTCTCCGGCGTGGTCCGGCTGTTCCCGCTGCCGAACCTCGTGTTGTTCCCGCACGTTGTTCAGGGGTTGCACATCTTCGAGCCGCGATACCGCCAAATGACCGCCGATGCGATCGCGGGCGACGGGTTAATCGCTCTGGCACTGCTCCAAGCGGACGCAGATGAACCCTCGGACCGCCCCGCGATTGAACCGGTCGTGTGTGTCGGGCAGATCGTGTGGCACGAAAAGTTGGCCGACGGGAAGTACAACCTGCGTCTTCGCGGCACGAGCCGCGCCCGGATCATCGAGGAGCTGGATTCCGACTCCCCATACCGCACGGCGCGTGTGGATCTGCTCCGCGACACGGCACCAGCGGACCTCTCGCTACTCTCGCGGTTGCGACGCGACCTGGCCACGGTGGTTCTACCGCAGTTCGGCGACGACTCGTCCGCGAGGCAGCAACTCACCGAACTCTTCGATGGAGACATGCCACTGGGTCAGGTTTGCGACGTGCTCTCGTACGCACTCCCGCTGCCGCTCGAACTGAAGCAGTCGCTACTGGCGGAGCCACACGCGGACCGGCGTGCGACCGCAATCGCCGATGCGCTGCGGATCTCTGCCGCGCGTGCCGAGCGTCCGTTCCCGCCGCCATTCAGCGCGAATTAGTGTTTCGGGGTAGGTCTCGGCGTCGCGGGTGTTGCTGTTTCGCGGGCGCTGGTGTACGCTCAACTTCCTCACACCGGAGCCAACCAACATGCCGCGCTTCCTGCTTAGCTTCGCACTCACGCTCGCACTCGCGCTCACACTCTCTGCGAGCGACTGGCCCACGTTCCTCGGGCCGACGCACGACGGTGTTTCCAGCGAGAAAGGCATCATCACCCCGTGGCCCGCGAAGGGCTTAAGGAAGGTATGGGAATGCGAGTTGGGCATCGGCTTCGCCCCGCCAGTCACCGCCGACGGGAAGCTGTTCCACGCGGACCGTTTTGGCGACAACATCCGGCTCACCGCGCGCGAAGCGGCCACCGGTAAAGCGCTCTGGAAGTACGAGTACCCCACCGACTACGAAGACCGCTACGGCTACGAACCCGGCCCACGCGCGTGCCCGCTCGTCGACGGCGATCGCGTGTACCTCTACGGTCCCGACGGTGTGCTGTGCTGCGTCAGCGTCGCCACGGGGAAAGAAATGTGGAAGTTCGACACGCGCACAAAGTACTTCTTCCACCAGAACTTTTTCGGGGCCGGCAGCGTGCCCGTGATCGACGGCGACCTGCTCATCCTGCCCCTCGGGGGCAGCGAGAAAGGCCCGCGTCCGGCGGACCTCCGCGACGCAAAGCCGAACGGTACCGCGCTCGTCGCGTTCGACAAGAAGACCGGTGCCGTGAAGTACGCGACCGGCGACGAGCTTTCGAGCTACTCAAGCCCCATCATCACGACCATCGACGGCAAGAAGACCGGACTGTACTTCGCACGCGGCGGGCTGATGGGCTTCGACCCGCAGACCGGCAAGACACAATTCCACTACAAGTGGCGTTCGAAGCCCGAAGAGAGCGTGAACGCGAGCAACCCCGTCGTGATCGGGGACAAGATTCTCCTTACCGAGTGCTATGGGGTAGGCAGCGCGTTCCTCGACCTGAAGGGCGGCAAGGTGAAGGAACTGTGGACCGACAAGGACAAGGACGCGGGCGATCAGTCGCTGATGTGCCACTGGAACACGCCGATCCACGTCGGCGGGTTCGTGTACGGCAGCAGCGGGCGGCACACGGAAGACGGCGACATTCGGTGCGTGGAACTCGCGACCGGCGACGTGAAATGGCGTCAGAAGCGCACCAAACGCTGCGGTCTCACGCTCGTGGACGGCCACCTCATCAGCCTGTCGGAGTACGGCGACCTAGCGCTGCTCAAAGTGAACGCGACCAAATACGACGAGGTCTCCAAGTACGAGGTGCCGGGACTCGAATACCCGTGCTGGGCGTCGCCTGTCATCAGCAACGGCTTGCTCTACGTGCGCGGCAAGGAGAAGCTGATCGCACTGGAGTTGATCAAGAAGTAGACCTACAAGACCCTCACCGTCCGCTCGTTCCCACGCTTACTGCGCGGTCTTCAAAGTAGTCATCACGCTCCGCGTGATGTCGCCTTCTCGGTACAGGTGCGATCCGAGCAACACGGTATCGCTTAACGCAGCGTAGTCATCACGCGGAGCGTTATGACTACGGTAATCGCTTCACCTCCCGGTTGTGCTGCCGGATTCACGCGGCGCAAGACCGCGAGCGGCGAGTAGAATACTCAAATTCATTCATTGTGTCGGAGAACCCCCGATGACTCGCCCCGTTATTGCACTGGCGGTCGGACTACTCGCGCTGGCGACCCTGCCCGGTGCCGAATTGCCGCTCGCGACCGCACCGCACCCCCCAACGGCAACCCCACTCGCGGTCAAGTCCGAAAAGAACGTGCTGTACGACACCATCGAGAAGGAGAAACTCTACCTCGACATCGCGATGCCGAAGGCGGGCGGGCCGTACCCGTGTATCGTTCTGTTGCACGGCGGCGCGTGGATCGGCGGTAGCCGGAAAGACCTGTCCATCGGGGACAAGGGCAAGGACGGGAAGATCGGCCCGAGCATGATCGAAGAGGTCGCGGCACGCGGGTATGTGGTCGCGTCGGTGGGCTATCGGCTCGCGCCGAAGCACCCATTCCCGGCGCAGATCCAAGACGCACGCGCCGCGGTGCGGTTCCTGCGCGCCAACGCAAAAGACTACGGCATCGACCGCGACAAGTTCGCCGCGGCCGGGTTCTCGGCCGGTGGGCATCTCGCGCTTCTGCTCGGCCTCGCCGACAAGGTCGAGGGCTGGGACGTGGGCGCGAACACCTCGGAAAGTTCCCGCGTGCAGTGTGTGGTGGACTTCTTCGGCCCGACCGACCTGACGCTGTACACCACGGAGGCGATCCAGGATGCCTACCTCGTGCCGGTGTTCGGCAAGAAGGCGAAAACCGACAAGGAGGTTTACAAAAATGCGTCACCGGTCACCTACGTCTCGAAGGACGCGCCGCCGGTACTGATGTTCCACGGCACGTTCGACGTCGTCGTGCCAGTTACGCACTCGGAGTCTTTGCACAAGAAGCTCCGCGACGCGGGCGCGACCTCCGAACTCATCACGCTGTTTGCCGAGGGCCACGGATGGAACGGCCGGGCACTCACGAAGAGCGTCAACACCGCGGTGAACTTCCTCGATGCGCACTTGAAGGGGAAGGACAAGAAGTGAAGAATCAGCAGACAGAGAACAGAGGACAGAGAACAGAAGACAGAGGACAGCCAAGCAGGGGTCGCGCGTTGCTGCTCTGCTCTCTGCTCTCTGCTCTCTGTCCTCTGATTTTCTGGCTGTTCGCGCTCGCGCTGCCGCTGTTCGCGCACGGGTGCCACGGCGACGACGTGGACCACGAACCGCTGTTCATCCCGTTGCGCCTTACCGGAGAGGACTGATGACCCGCTTGCCCTTCGCGCTGGTTCTGCTCGTGGCGGCACTCTGCTTCGTAAGCCGCGCCAACGACGCCACCGGGTGCGGGGTCGCGCCGCACCACGGTGAGCGCGTCGATGTCTCGGACGAGGCCGCGTACATCGTGTGGGACGAGAAAACCAAGACCGAACACTTCATCCGCCGCGCAACGTTCGCCGGCACCAGCGCCGACTTCGGGTTCCTCGTCCCGACCCCGAATCGGCCCGAATTGGAAGTCGCGGATGAGTACCTGTTCAACGAACTCGCGTCGGTGACGACCGCGAAGTACGTGTACCGCGAAGTGGTCCGCGAGGTGGAGCGGGAGTTCGGCCTGGGATGCGCTGGCCTGCGCCGCGAGATGCCAACAGCGAGTGCGCCGTCCGGCGCGGAAGAAAAATCAGCGGCGCTCGCACCGAAAGGCGGTGTGGAAGTTCTCGAGCAGAAGCGCGTGGGCGACTACGACGCGACCGTGCTGATGTTCCGTCGCGGTGGTGAGGATGCCGCGACCGGGGCGGCCGAACTGACCAAGTGGCTCGCGAAGCACGGCTATCAGTCGTCGCCCGCGCTCGCGAAGTGGCTCGAACGGTACGTGGAAGACCAGTGGTGCATGACCGCTTTCAAGATCGCGACTGACGCGAAGCGTGTCAGCGGGCCGGGCCGGTATGACCTGCGTGCCAAGCCAATCCGCATGTCGTTCACCGCAGAGAAACCGGTCTACCCGTACCGCGAACCGGTGGCTGAAGCACCCGCGGGTGGCCCGCTGCCGCGCACGCTGCGTGTGTTCCTCGCGGCGCCGGCGCGGTTCGCGGCCAAACTCGGTGACGGCTCGAAGACTTGGCCGGGGCAGGTAGTGTGGTCCGGTCCGGTCGAGAGCAACCGCCAGAGCGAAGCGTTCCGACTCGCTGCGCTCGCGAGTGCGCCAGGGCCGGATGGGAAACTGATCTCGCGCACACCGCCAGCGCCCGAGGGTTGGTGGCTAACCGAGTACGAGGACCGCTCATCCCCGCGCCCGGGCACCGACGAGGTGTACTTCGAGAAAGCCGCGGACCAGACTCCTGTCGCGCGCCCGCCGATCATCATTATCACGACGCGCGACGTGGTGGTCACCCCGTGGTGGCACGGAGCGGTGTACTACGGCGTGCCCGTCGCGCTCGTCGTCGGCGGGTTGGCGCTGTGGCGCGTCCTGCGGCGGATGTGATAGTCGTGAGAGCAGAGATCACGTTTAGCGTATCGCCCCTTCGGGGCGAACGCTGTACACGTCCTCGTTCATGCCACAATCCAAGAGGATCTGCCGTTATGGTCTCGGGACTGGCATCGGCACGAGCTTGTCGAACAGTGAGGTTGGCGCGTTCATGACAGGTCGCTTCCCCGGCTCGTCCTCGCTTGTCTTCACCGTCATGATGGTCAGGTATTTCTTGGCGGCGAGTAGCGCGGGATCGTCTGGGCCGTCGAACTGACCGACTGTAACGAGGCTTGAGTTGCGGGTGTGCAGCACAAATGCTTCCAGTTGCTGCCCCTTAATCTGACGCAGCGCCTTCGCCAGCGACTCGGCCTGCTCCGCACCGGCCGCGAGCACGTTGGCGCCCCTGCCGAAACCCATCTTCCGCATCAGGCTCGTATCCGAGTCCTTGTTCACGATCTCGACCGGCGCGGTGAACGACTTCACCGCGAGCGTCCATCCCTTCGTTGCCTTGAGAAGGTTGTACGGTTGCCCCTCGTTGAGTTTCACAATGAACGGGTCCAGTCCCCGCTGAACCTGTCCGGTCCGCGCGATCGCCGGGTTCGGCACCACGAACGCGGTCGCGTATGGGTTGATCGCCGCAGTCTGAACCACGTTGGTGCTACCGGCCTGGGCGCTGAGGATCAGTCCCTTGTCGAGCAGTACCTCGTTCTTCGGTGTCGACCACGTTTTCAGTTTCGCCAGCGCCTTCGTCGCGTCAACTTCGGTCTGGAAGCCGCCGACCAGAACGCCAATCTGGTCGCGGTGGTTGTGCGTCTTCACGTAGAGCGTGTTGTCCGGTTGCATGAACTCCATTCCCTGGAGTTGGCTCTTTTGCCGCATCGCATCGAGTTGCGCGTAGTAAGTCTGGGCCTTCTGCCGGGCCGCGGCAATCTGCCGCATCTCGGCCTTGCGTTCCTCCGAGACATACTCGTACAGGAACGCTTGAACACGGTACAGATCGCGGATCTCGGCGGCGAGTCCCTCGGCGAGTTCGCGCGCGCTCAGTCCCTTGTCCTCGACTGCGGCCACCGAGCCTTTCGCGGGGCGGACGTAACTCTTCACCATGATGAAGTACGGCCCGTGTTCCGCTTTGAGTAGCCACGGGTGATCGGCCCCGAGCGCGGTCCTGATCTCCAGGCTCGAGGGGAGCGGCACGGGCGCGGGCCTTGCGGGCGCAACCGGGGCTGGCTGTAGACCGCTCGTCGGCGGCACGTAGCCGGTGCCCGTATAGCCCGCCGGCGTCACGGGTTGAAATGGCGAAGTCGGCGTGACCGGCGAGAGAGCGGGCGGAAGCGCCGTCGGCACCATCGGCGTGCCAAGTGACGCCATCGGGATTCCGACCGAAGGGCGATCCGATGCAAACTGCGCCATCGCCGTGCCCCCCGCGAACAGCGCCAGACTGACCCCCAACAGCGCCTTCTTGCGCATGGATAACCTCCGTGCCTGCGGACCGGTGCGAACTGGTTTTGGTGTGGCGGGGGGAATAGCGTCGGGTATCGGCGAACGCCAGAGGAAAAGCGCCAGAATCTCTCAAGTACGCGGATGCGTTGGCCCACGAGGGCACGGCACACGCGAGTTACAGGTTGACCGAACCGAGGCCGCGTCAGATAATCAGATCATACCTCATCTCCAGGCCGGGGTCCGTTCCATGGCACGCCGTCTCATGCGCCCGCGCCGCGGGACTTGGTCCGGTTTTACGCTGATCGAGTTGCTGGTGGTGATCGCGATTATTGCGATCTTGATCGGGCTGTTGCTTCCCGCTGTGCAGAAGGTACGTGAAGCCGCAGCACGCATGAAGTGCGCCAACAACCTCAAGCAGATTGGGCTGGCGGTTCACGGTTACCACGACACAGTAGGCTCGATCCCCTACAGCCGGCTCGACACCTACGAGACATGGGCGGTGATCGTACTGCCGTACCTCGAACAGGCCAACCTGTTCGCCCAGTGGAACCTGTCGCAACCGTACTACTCGCAGGTTGCAGCCGTCCGCACCCAGACCGTGCCGACGTACCTCTGCCCGTCGCGCCGGTCGGCCAGTTCGGGGAACGCGGTCAGCACCGCGGGGGACGTCGATCAAGCAAACGCGGCCGGGCCACACATCCCCGGTGCGTGCGGCGATTACGCGGCCAACGCCGGCAACACAAACGGGACCGTTGACTACTTCGTGGGGATGAACAACACCACCGACGCAACCGCGGCGAACGGCCCGTTCTGGTACAAAGGGTCGCCTCTCAGATTCACGTCGATCCTCGACGGACTGAGCCAGACCCTATTCGTCGGCGAAAAGCACATCCCTAACTTCCAGTTCGGGACCGGTGTCGATTCATCCATCTACAACGGCGACCACGGGAGTTCGTTCAAGCAGGCGGGGACCGGGGCGCTGTTGGCCCGCGGCCCGACCGGCTCCGGCCAGTTCGGAAGTTACCACACCGGCGTGTGCCAGTTCGTCATGGGCGACGGCAGCGTGAAGGCGCTGACCGTGTCCATCGACGCGACCAACCTGGCCCGGCTCGCGCACCGCAAGGACGGCGAGGTGATCACCGTCGATTACTGACGCGGATACGGGTCACTTCTTCTTCCCTACCCGCTCGACCGTCAGCTTCACGCGGTTCGTTTCCGGCCCGATGTCCGCCTCCAACCCGGATGTCCGCAGGTCGTGATACTTCGGCAGAATCTTCGACGGGGCCTTCGCCCCGTTCCTCAGAATCGGCGGGGTAATCGCGACGTTCTGCTTGCCCTTCAGCGCACCGTCCCCTTCCTTGAAAGTGCTGACCCGAAAGGTGCCATCAGCCTCAACCGTCCCGGTCGCGCTTGCCGGCGCGTTCCCGACGCCATCGGATTCGAAGGTAATCGCGTACCCAACCAGATCGGTAGCCGGTGTATCGGGTGCGTCGGCGTACACCACCAAGCCCTCGACTGGGGCGGTCTTATCCCCACCGCACCCCGTCGCGAACAACAGCCCAAGAACCAACACGGGGAACGCGACGGTGCGGCGCATGAGTAACTCCGAGAACGGGCGCAGTAAACAAGACAGATCGTACCGCGCCGCCGTTCAGTAACAATCGGCGGACCGAAAAACCGGGTTGCGACCACCACGTGAACGGGCTATACGGTCGCGTTTCGTCATGCAAGGAGGTCGTCATGCGTTCCCCACTCGCGCTCACCGCGTTCGTCCTCGCTACATTCGCACTCGCTCAACAGCCGAGCGCGAACGTCGCCGCTACCGTTAACGGCGAGTCGATCACGCTCGCCGAAGTCGATGTCATTCTGAAAAACACACTCCCGCTCACGCCACTGACCGCTGCACAGAAGCGCCAGATGCGGATCGAAGTCCTGTCCGACATGGTCGATGACCTGCTCCTGCGGCAGTTCCTCCGCAAGAACGGGCCGAAGGTCGAACCGGCCGAGATCGACGCACAACTCAAGGCGTTCGCGGAGAAGTTGAAGCAGGAAGGCAAGTCGCTCGCGGACTTCTACAAGGAAACCGGGCAGACGGAATCGCAGGTGAAGGAATCGTGGACAACAGCGATGCAGCTCACCGGCTACGTGAAGTCGAACACCACCGAGGAGCAACTCAAGGCGTACTTCAACGCGAACAAGGATCACTTCGACCGCGTCGAGGTGAAGGTGCGTCACGTGGTCCTTCGCGCAGGCAAGAACGCGACGCCTGTCGAGCGAGCGGCAGCGAAAGAAAAGCTCGAAGCGATCCGCGTGGAACTCGCGGCCGGGAAACTCGACTTCGCGACCGCTTCGAAGAAGCACTCGCACTGCCCGAGTGGTCCGACCGGCGGCGACATCGGCACCCTCTACCGCAAGGGCGGGTTGGTAGATGAAGCCTTCGCCAAAGCCGCGTTCGCCCTGAAGCCGGGCGAACTCAGCGGTGTGGTCGAAACCGATTTCGGCCTCCACATTCTCCAGGTCACGGACCGAAAACCCGGCACTCCCAGCACCTATGACAAGGCCGCGACCGACGTACTCGACACCTACACCGACGATTTCCGCGCCGAACTCATCGCCAAACTCCGCAAGCAGGGGCAGATCCAGATCAGCGTTCCGTAAAATCACGAGTTGCGAGTGGCGAGTTCCGAGCCAAAGCCAAGACAGCAGACTCGCGGACTGTTGTTTTTCAACTCGCGCCTCGCAACTTGTCACTCGCAACTTTCCCCACTTGTGACACTTTTCACTTGCAGCGAATCCGGGCACTCTGCTAGATTACTTGCACACAAACTGCACACGCGTGGGGAGGCACCGTGCCCGCCAATCTCTTCGACCTGACCGGTCGTGTTGCCCTTGTGACCGGCGGTAACAAGGGGCTTGGCAAGGCAATGGCCCGCGGGTTCGCCGAGGCCGGAGCGGATGTCGTTATCGCAAGCCGCCATGAAGACGAACTGAAGGCCGCACTCGATGAGATTCTGGCCGGGACCGGGCGCCGCGGGGCGTACTGCGTGACCGACGTTTCCGTTCGCGAGGATGTCAAGAAACTCGCCCAGTTCGCGTTAGAGAAGATGGGAAGAGTTGACGTTCTGGTGAACAACGCCGGGATGAACGCGCCACAAGCGATCGACGCCATTACAGACGAGACGTGGGACCGCGTCCTCGAAGTGAACCTGAGTTCGGTGATGGCCCTCACGCGTGAACTCACCCCCCAGATGAAACAACGGCGGTGGGGTCGCGTGGTTCACATTTCGTCGATCATGGGGCAGGTGTCGAAGGAGAAGCGGAACGTCTACTCCGCGACAAAGGCCGCGCTGATTGGCATGGCACGCGCGAGCGCACTCGATTTGGGGCCGTTCGGCGTGACGGTGAACTGCATCGCGCCAGGGCCGTTCATGACCGATATGCCAATGTCGGTGCTGTCGAACCCGGAGAAGCAAGCGTTCGCGGATCGCACGGCCCTCGGACGCTGGGCGCAACCGGGCGAACTGGTCGGTCCGGTTCTGATGTTGTGCAGTGAAGCCGGGAGTTACGTCACCGGCCAGACGATCTTCGTGGATGGCGGCTACCTGGCCCGCTAAAAGATGTTGTGACTACGACTTGATTAGTTCACACCGACGAGAAGGCACCCTCTTCGAGACGTGACCCGGTTCGTGCCGGGCCCACTCAACCGCATTCGTCTGCGCCCCGTAAAGTGCTGCCCATGAACATCTGCCCTCCTCTCTCGAATGCTGTCAAGGTTATGAGAAGCGTCCACCACGATTGTATCGAGGAAGAGAACAAATACCGTTGGCTGGAAAGCGAGAAGGCCGGGTACGACCTCGGTGAGGGGTGCGTGAGCCGCTGGGTACAGGACCACTGGACGGGTTATCTGCGGGCGCGGTGGGTGGAGCACCTTCAGGGCAAATGCTTCTGGATCGAACTCACCGGCCGCGACTTCGGCCTTCTCCTCCGCGAGTTCCAGAACCAGACCGAACTGCTAAACCTCATCCTGAACCAACTCAAGGCCGGCGGCGAGAATCTCGACGTCTTGGCTTGGGCCATCGCTAACAACATCCCCACTCTGCCTGTCAACGAAATCCTCGAGGCCCTTGACGTAAACGGCAAGCGCCTGGCCCACCGATTCAACTGCTCGCCTTCGGCCAACAACTCCGCCGTCTGACAGGACTACTCAACCAAAATACCGTCGGTCAGACGTGCCTGGGTGTTGCTTCAAAGAAGCAACACCCAGGCACGTCTGACCGACGGTATTTTGGTTGAGTAGTCCTGTCAGACGGCGGAGTTGTTGGCCGAAGGCGAGCAGTTGAATCGGTGGGCCAGGCGCTTGCCGTTTACGTCAAGGGCCTCGAGGAT
>SXID01000240.1 GCA_005772955.1 Planctomycetia bacterium | reverse complement strand
GAGGCCCGACGGTGGGGTATCAGAGAAGACGTCGGGCCTCGAAGACTCGACCCGACCTACGAGCTTCCTCTCCATGATCCTCGACAACCTCCGCAAGGCCGGGGTGAAGGGGACCGACAAGAGCCAGCGCATCACCTTCGCGCGGCTCGATCCGTTCCCCGGCGAGTACGTCCAGGCCGAAGGCGAGACGACCACCGGCAAGGCCGTCCGCGTGTGCGTCGGCCCGGAGTTCGGCACGCTCGGCGACGGCGACATCAAGAAGGCCGCGCTCGAAGCCATCAAGGGGAGCAAGTGCGAGTTGCTGCTGGTGTGCGCGTTCGCGTTCGAGGCGAGCGTTCACGAGCAGACCGCGGAACTCACGAAGGAGATCAAACTCGGCAAGTTGGCCGTGCTGCCGGTGCGCATGAACCCGGACCTCGCGATGGGCGACGAACTGCTGAAGAAGACCGGCGCGGGCAACCTGTTCACCGTGTTCGGCGAACCCGACCTGAAACTCGCCGTGAAGAACGGGCAGGTGGTGGTCACGATTCGCGGCGTGGACGTGTTCGACCCCAGCACGGGCGCGGTGCGGACCGGCGACACGGACGACATCGCGTGCTGGTTCATCGACACCGACTACGACGGGCAGAGCTTCTTCGTCCGGCACGCGTACTTCCTGTACGGCGGCAAGGACACGAAGGAAGGCCCCTACGAGAAGCTCAAGAAAGCCCTCCGCGCGGAGATTGACGAATCTGAGTGGTCGAAGCTCTACAGCGCGACGAGCCAACCGTTCGACCTCCCGAAAACGGGCAAGATCGCGGTGAAGGTCATCAACCACTTCGGCGACGAGGTGCTGAAGGTGTACCCGATCCCGGCGCCCGGCAAGACGAAGTGAACGAAGCAACCCCTGAAAACTCCAGCGGTTTGCTGGGATTTTCAGGGGTTGCGATTGAAGAGGCCTCGCCCGGATTTGAACCGGGGATGACGGTTTTGCAAACCGTTGCCTTACCACTTGGCGACGAGGCCGAACCACCGGAATGCTATCGGCCGCGAGCGCCGATGTCAATTCCGCGACTGTTCATCGGGCCGCGGCGGCACGCGACTTGAGACTCTTCCCCAACTCGTTCATCCTCCGCTTGCACTCGTCACGCGCGACGATGAAACCAGACGCGGTCGCGGGGCCGGAGCGCAGGTAATTCAACACCACCGACTCCGCGTCCACGAACCCGGCACAACCTTCCGCGGTGAGCGCCGCGAGTTCGAGCGGGATCGTCGTGATGCCGTTGCGGTCGCCGTGCAGCAGGTCGCCGGGAGAAATCCACACGCCGCCGACGCGAACGGGCACTTCCAACTCCACAATCTGCGTGTACCCGTGCGACGGCATCGTCCCGCCGGTGAAGCACGGGAACTTCAGCGGTTCGACCTGATCGAGGTCGCGCCCGGCTCCGCTCGTGACGAGGCCGACGCACCCGAACGCCTTGTACGTGGTACACATAATCTCGCCAAACGTCGCCGCGACCGCCGGGTCGTCGAGATCCTGAAACACGACAACTTTCGGCCCGCTCAGAGACGCGATGCGTTCCACCTGCGCGCCGAGGCCCATGTAGGTATCGCCACCGCGCGGAGGAGCGCCGGCGCGAAACGTCGCGGTGGTCGCGAAGCCGACCATCGGCGGCAGCGCCGGGTAGCACGCCTGGATGCGTGCGTCGGTGTAACCCACGATGCGCGAACGACACTCAAACAACTCCAACACATTGCACACGGTCGGCGTGTCGTACTTGCGAAGCGCATCGAGAACGGAAGCGGGGATTTCGGCGGGCATTTCGAGGCTCCTCAAGGAGTCTGTGTTGTGTGCGTGTCGGAACCTGGGCTTTTATATTGCGGCACCGGACATTCCGAAGTATCCTTCACGAAATGGCGGGAGTGCGCAACCACTTTCGCCCTGCCGGCATCCCACCCCATTACCCCAACCACCGGGGCACGCAGCCAATGCTCTCGATTCCTTTCGGGCACACGCGGATGTGTGACGGCATCTCACGCCGTAACTTCCTCAAGGTCGGCGCGCTGTCCTTCGGGGCGCTCAACCTCACGCTCGCGGACGTGCTTCGCGCCGAGGCCGCCGCGAAGAAGCAAGACCCGTTCGCACGCACCCGGCACAAGGCGGTCATCAACATCTTCCTCGGCGGCGGACCACCGCACCAGGATATGTGGGACATCAAGACCGAAGCGCCCGTAGAGATTCGCGGCGAGTTCAAGCCGATCGCGACCAAGGTGAACGGCATCCAGATCGGGGAGACGTTCACACGCATCGCGAAGACGGCGGACAAGTTCGCGTTCGTGCGGTCCATCATCGGGGCCGGCGGCGGACACGACGCGATTCAGTGCAACACCGGGTTCGTCAAGTCGTCGCTCGCGGCGCTAGGCGGTCGGCCGAGCGTCGGTAGCGCGGTCGCGAAGGTTCAGGGCAGCGTCGATCCGAGCGTGCCGCCGTTTGTCGGCCTTGCGGAGAAGACACAACACGCGCCGTGGGGCGACGCCGGGCAAACCGGGTTCCTCGGCAGCGCGTTCGAGCCGTTCAAGCCAACCGGCCCTGACATGGCGAACATGGTCCTCAATGTCGCCAACAAGGACCACATGCCGGACCGCAAGAAGCTCCTCGCGGGCTTCGACGACATGAAACGCACCGCCGATCACGCCGGTTCGCTGCGCGGGGCCGACGCCGCTACCGAACGCGCCTTCGACGTCCTCACGTCGAGCAAATTGGTGGAAGCACTCGACATCTCGAAGGAAAGCCAGAAGACACGCGACCGCTACGGCGACGGCAAGCCGTACCAGTTCCAGTACGACGGCGCCCCGACGGTGAACGAACACCTGCTCGTCGCGCGCCGGTTGGTCGAAGCCGGTGCACGGGTCGTCTCGCTGAGCTACGGCCGGTGGGACAGCCACGGCAAGAACTTCGACCTCGTTCGCGACCACGGTGCGAAACTCGACCAGTGTCTCACAGCGCTGGTGGAAGACCTGGAAGTTCGCGGAATGCTGGACGACACGACGGTGATCGCGTGGGGCGAGTTCGGGCGCACGCCGCAGATCAACAAGGGCGCCGGTCGCGACCACTGGCCACAGGTGAGTTGCGCGATCCTCGCGGGCGGCGGGATGAAGACCGGCGTCGCGGTCGGCACCACGGACAAGAACGGCGGCAACGCGAAGGACCGACCGGTGGGCTTCAACGACATGTTCGCGACGCTGTACCACAACCTCGGGCTGAACCCGGAAACAACGACGATCAACGACCCGACCGGGCGCCCGCAGCACCTCACCGACGGCAAGGTGCTTCCGGAACTGGTGTGATCCGCCGCTTGCGGCGTCGCGTGTTGGGCGAACGGGGAGGCGTCAGCCTCCCTGTTTGCGTTTCTGGGCAGTTCGGTAAGTCGTAAGCTCTCCCTTCCTGCGCCGCGGCCGCGCAATACACTTTCGCGGATCGTTCGCCCGCGCCCCACCTCACGGTAATGTCAGCCGATGCGCGCCTTCCTCTTGCGCCTCTGGGAAACGTGGCTCGGCGAACCGTTTCGCAAGATCGAAGCGGATTCGCTCGCGTACCGGCTTTCCGACGACGGCCGGCGCATCGACTGGAAAACGCCCATCGTGCTGCTCACCGCCGCGGCCTGTCTCACGCTGCAACAGTACACCGCGAACACCGGCCAACTCATCTCCACGGCCCGGTTCGTAGCGAACACGTTCGGTGGACCAACGGCGGCAAACGAAGTGGAAGCGACCCTCCGCAGGTGGGGCAACGACCAGCTCGCGAGTCGCGTGTGGTGGGCGGGCGTCTCGGTGTTCACCTACGCCGTCATCCCGCTGCTCATTCTAAAGTTCGGGTTCCGCGCCAGGATCAGCGACTACGGGCTGAAGGTGCGCGGCGTCTTCAACGCGTGGCCGCTGTACGTCCTGTTCGTCGTGGTCATGGTGCCGATCGTGTGGGTCTGTTCGGCCGAAGAGCGGTTCCAACAGACGTACCCGTTCATGCGATTCGGTTCGCCTGAAGAGGTCCGCGCGCAGCTCTGGAAATGGGAACTCGCCTACGCGGCGCAGTTCGTGGGGCTGGAGTTCTTCTTCCGCGGGTTCATCGTTCACGGTACCAAACACCGGTTCGGCGTGTACGCGGTGTTCGTCTCGATGGTGCCCTACGTCCAGATCCACTTCGGCAAGCCGATGCCAGAAGCGGTCGCATCGATCATCGCGGGCGTCGTGCTGGGCTTCATGAGCCTCGCGACGCGCTCAGTGTGGCTCGGCGCAGCGCTACACATCGGCGTCGCGTGGGGCATGGACTGCGCGTGCCTGGCGCGCCGCGGATTGCTGTAGAGTCAGTTGTTCCGATCAGGCTGGTCACAGACCTGTTTTCCTGGGGTATTCTCTATTGGAACCACCCTGATCGGAACAACTGACCCGCCGAGTGGCAACACGCGTTACTTCAGCGGCGAGTAGTCGGTTGGCTTGAGGTACTCTGACACCACACCGCCCTTCGCTTCGGTCAGGCTGCCACCGCCCTTTTCCTCGCTCGCCTTGCGTGCCGCGAGCCAGGCCGCGTCTTTGCGGAACTCGTCGAACGACTTCAGCCCCGCGTCCTTGCTCTTGTGCGCGAGTAGATACACGAGCAGGTTGTCCGCGTCCTTCTGGTCCTTCAGGACGTTCCAGTACACCACGTTCGTCATGCCGTACTTCTCGAACAGCTTGAGCGTGTGGTTCTTGAACCGGTCGTTGAGGTTGCCCAGGTTGTTCTTCGTCGCGATGTAAGTGCGCAACTCAAACACGCGGTCGTCCTTGCTCTTTTCGATCTTGAGCAGCGGCGAGTAATCGGTTTCCGTCAGGAACCGCGATTCGATCTTGGTGATCAACTTGCCGTCCTTCTCGCTGTCGGCGGCGGCCTTCTTCCAGTCCGGGTCGGCGCCGAACGCCTTGAACGACTTGTCACGGGCGTCCTTGCTCGGGGCCGAGATGAAGTAAACGAGTTTGTTGTCCTTGTTATCGAGCGGAACGAAGTACCCGACGTTGGTCAGCCCATGCTTCTCGAACAACTTGACGGTGTGGTTCTTGAACCGGGCGTTGAGGGCGTCGAGTTTGCCCGGTGTGGCGTAGTAGGTCCGCATCTCGTAGACGCGGGATTCCTTCTCGGCGGCGGGCGTGTCGGCCGACAACGCGACGAGTGGAACGAGAGTGAACAGTGGCAGCAGGCGGCGCATTGTGATTCTCCTGTCGTGGGGTGGAAGGCGACAGGGTGAGCCTATTTGAACCGCGGAAGGGGAGAAGGGGAGAAGGCGAGAAGGCGAGAAGGGAGAGAAGACACAGGCGATGTGGTCTTGTCTCCCTTCTCCCTTCTCCCCTTCTCTTACTTCTTTGGCTGAGGCAACTGCGGCAGGAACGCGGCATCCGCGTAGCGCTCCGGGTCTTTCTCGAACCGCTCCTTCGCGGTCGCGTTGTAGAAGTACACCGTCACGCCCTTGTAGGTCGTGGTGGGATCCTTCTCGGAAATCTTCTTGTCGCGGAACACCGGGCAATACTGTTGTGCGATGCCGCGTTTCGGCAGCTCAACGCCCGCGAGCGCCGGAAGGAACTTCGGGTCGAGGTACGCGGCCGGGTCGCGTCGGTACTTCGCCACGCAGGTGTCGCAACACAGGTAGATCTTCACGCCCTTATACGTCTCGAACTTGGAGTAATTCGGGTCGATCTCGTCCTTGGTCATCACCGGGCAGAGCTTCTGTGCGGCCGGCGGCGCGGCGGGTTTCGGCGGATCCGCGTGAACGGCGGACGCGGCGAGTAGAACAATCGCCGCGACGTAGGTGCGGGGCATCGAAGTGACTCCGGTGTGGCGGAATGTGGAGGAGGGCATCATACCGCGAACGGTATGGGCGCGGCAACACGCTCAGGTGCCGATGAACGCGAGCGCGACGAGCAGGAAGAGCATGTTGGCAACGGCGATGGCGAAGAACAGGAGCGCGAGCCGAGACAGGTCGCGTGCCAACTCGCGGGTGGTGACGAGCGGACCCGGTTCAGGCGTCTCGCCTTCGGCCTCGGGCGCCGGCGGGCACGCAACGCGTGTACGGATTCGGGGAGGCAGGTCATCCCACCAGCCGCGCGCGCTGCGGTCGTCGTTCCCGTTCCGCATGACCATGAGCGAATTTCCCCGATCCGCAACCCAGTGCGAGTGGGTTGAGGACGTTCGCGTTGTTGGTACTCAACGAGTAGCACGGATTCGGGCGGCAGAATCCACGGGAGAGAGGTCAGGAAAATTCTAACCCGCGACAGCCACCGCCGATATCCGAAAGTTGTTGAAGCTTGTCCAGTCCTCACTCGGCGTACTCCATGATCCTCGGTCTTCGCACGTTCATTGCCCACGTTCGCCAGAGCAACTCGATGCGGCGAAAGCGTGGTACACGCAGTTCGCGAGCGTGGAACCGTACTTCGACCAGACGTTCTGCGTTGGGTTCAGCGTCGGCGGGTTCGATCTGGGTCTGCACCCCGAAGGTGAACCGGGGCCGGGCGGTGTCAGCGCCTACTGGGGCACGAACGACATTGCGTCCGAAGTCGCCCAGTGCATCGCGATCGGCGCAGCATGTATCGAATCGGTGAATGACGTGGGTGACGGCATCATGGTCGCGACGATCGCGGACCCGTTCGGCAACTCCATCGGGCTGATCCAGAACCCGCACTTCGACGTTAACGCCGTAACGTAGGGAAGAAGAGGATTAACCACAAAGGACACAACGAAGACAGCAGAGAGGAGAATCGCTCTTGTGAACTGATCTCTCTGGTTTTCCTCTTCTTTGTGTCCTTCGTGCCTTGGTGGTTAAACCTCTTCCTGTTCTCCCTCTTCGTAATCCACTCTGCCTTCGCGCTTGCGACCGAGTACGTCTACCTGCCAGTAGCGGCCGGAGATCGCGTCGAGGCATGTGAGCCAGCCACCGCTGAAGGCGCAGGTGTCAATGCACACCGCGCCGGGAATCACCTCCGGCACGCCGGACCGCTGTGACGAGTGCCCGCAAATCACCGTCTTCCCGGACTCGTGGCGCATCGCCTCCGGAAAGAACTCCCAGTACAGCATGTTGTCCGGTTGCTCGTCCATCGGCGTGTCGGCGTACACCCCGGCGTGAACGAAGATGAACCGGTCCGTTTCGTGATACGGCACGAGTTCGTCGTTGAGGAAATCCCAGTGCCCGTCGGGGATGTCGTCGAGCGTGCCGCTTACGCCCATCGCGGGGCCGTAGGAACCGAGCGCCTGCACGCCACCGACGCCCAGCCACTGTTTCCGGTCGGAGCGGTCGCCGAAGCGGGCCGCGAGCATCATTATCTCGTGGTTCCCACGAAGGCACACTACCGGTCGTTTCTGTTTCAGTTCGATGAGCCGGTTAATGACGCCGCGCGAGTCCGGGCCACGATCGACGTAATCGCCGAGGAGGATGAGATCGTCGGCGCGGGTCGGGTTCACCCACGCGAGGAGGTCGTCGAGGATACCGAGACAGCCGTGAATGTCACCGATGGCGAGTACGCGCATGAGAAGTCTCCACCTGGAATCCTTAGTATAACGTCCTCATGCCAATCATCCTCTTCGACATCGACGGGACGCTCGTGCGCACGGGCGGGGCCGGGAAATTCGCGATGGAACTCGCCCTCACAACCGCGTTCGGCGTGACCGAACTGCGCGACGAGGTGAAATACAGCGGGCGCACCGATGTCGCCATCAGCCGCGACTTGCTCCGCGTGCATGGTGTTGACCCCACTCTGGAGAACCAGACGAAGTTGCGAGACGAATACCTCTCGCATCTGCCGGGTAGCCTGATGTCGAAGGGCGGCGAGGTGTGCCCCGGCGTGCCGGAGTTGCTCGCGTCCCTCGCGGGCAAGTCGGGCGTGGTGCTGGGGCTGCTCACGGGCAACGTGCGGGCCGGCGCGCAACACAAACTCGGGTACTTCCAGTTGTGGGACTTCTTTAGGTGTGGCGGTTTCGGCGACGACCACTACGACCGCGACGACGTGGCACGCTCCGCGCTCGCGGGTGCGCGGGCACATGTCGGCCGCGACGTGGACCCGTCCGACGTGTGGGTGATTGGCGACACGCCTTTAGACGTGAGTTGTGCGCGCGCGATCGGTGCAAACGCGGTGGCCGTCGCGACCGGCTGGCACTCGGTCGAAGAACTCGCGGGGTGCGCCCCTGACCTCATCTTCTCGAACCTCTCCGACCACAGCGAACTGCTCGCCGCATGGGGTTGAGCGAACATCAGCGGAACCGAACATGCCGACTGCCGTGGTCATTGGGGCCGGGCCAAACGGGCTGGCTGCTGCCATCACTCTCGCCAAGTGCGGTCATTCTGTCCTCCTTGTGGAAGGGGCCGACACGCTCGGCGGCGGAACTCGCTCGGCCGCGCTCACGCTGCCGGGCTTCGTTCATGATGTCTGCTCCGCCGTTCACCCGATGGCGGTCGCGTCGCCGTTCTTCCAGACACTTCCCCTCGCGGAACACGGGTTGGAGTGGGTCCACCCAGAAATTCCGGTCGCGCATCCACTTGACGACGACACCGCCGCGGCGCTCCTCCGATCCGTGGACGCGACCGCCGACGTGCTGGGCGAAGATGCACACGCGTACCGCAGGCTCATGGGTCCGCTCGTTGCTGGCGCGGACGGGCTGTTCGGTGACCTGCTCGGTCCGCTCCGTTTGCGATTCCCCAATAGCCCGCTCACCGCGCTGCGGTTCGGGCTGCGCGCCATCCGCTCGGGAAGCGGACTGGCGAACGCGTGGTTCCGCACCGACCGCGCGAAGGCGCTGATCGCAGGGTTGGCCGCACACGCGGTGATTCCGCTCGAACAGTCGCCAGGCGCGGCGATAGCGGTGATGTTGGGGTTGGCCGGGCACGCGGTCGGGTGGCCGTTCCCGAAAGGCGGCGCACAGAAGATTGCCGACGCGCTCGCGTCGTACTTCCGTTCGCTTGGCGGGCAGATCGAAACCGGGCGTACGGTGAAGTCGGTCGATGAGTTCCGGGACGCGCGTGTCATCCTTCTTGACGTAACACCGCGGCAGGTACTCTCGCTGGCCGGTCACCGGTTGCACGGGCGATACCCTCGCGCGCTCGCGCGCTACCGCTACGGTCCCGGCGTGTTCAAGGTGGACTGGGCACTGTCCGGGCCGATCCCGTGGCGCGCGCCCGAGTGCCGCCGCGCCGGAACGGTTCACGTTGGCGGAACGCTGGAAGAAGTCGCCGCGACTGAACGCGCACCGTGGCGCGGTGAACACCCGGAGCGCCCGTTCGTACTGCTCTCACAACCCACTGTGTTCGACAACTCGCGCGCTCCAGAAGGAAAGCACACCGCGTGGGGCTACTGCCACGTGCCGCACGGCTCGCTTGTGGACATGACATCACGCATTGAATCGCAGGTGGAGCGGTTCGCACCGGGTTTCCGCGATTTGATCCTCGCGCGGCACACGATGAACACTGCGGCGATGGAGGTACACAACCCGAACTATGTGGGCGGCGACATCGCCGGTGGCGTGACGGACTGGTGGCAACTCTTCACGCGGCCGGTCACGCGACTGAACCCGTACTCGACGCCCGACCGAAGCGTGTTCCTCTGCTCGTCTTCGACCCCACCGGGCGGCGGCGTGCATGGCATGTGTGGGTAC
Source organism: Planctomycetia bacterium (assembly GCA_005772955.1). Lineage (GTDB taxonomy): Bacteria > Planctomycetota > Planctomycetia > Gemmatales > Gemmataceae > Gemmata. The sequence continues at coordinate 41,531 of SXID01000240.1, read as the reverse complement.
TTCGCGGCGCGGTCCGCGGCGCGCCGGTTGAAGTGACCGACACTCGCGAGCGCGGGACTGAATGCCCGTTGTCCCACAACCGCGCACCGATAAGGTAATCGCACACCTTTCACTCCCGATTTCGATCCGCCGCGTGGCGGGTCGGGGTCGTCGGCACAACGGCCGTGTCGTGGAGCGTAAGGGGTACGCCCTCAGGATCGAACCACTATGTCCGCGACCGTGCCTGACGGCCCCGTCCTCAACGCCGGCATCTGGAAGATCTACCGCGAGTTCTTCGACCTCGCCGAGCGTCGTCGCCGGTGGACGCTCGAACGCGACATCCCTTGGGACCAGTGCAACCCGAACACGCCGCCGGAGATTGCCGACGTCGTTGAGTCGTTCTGCGCAGTCGAACTGTTCCTGCCCGACTTCGTCGGGAAAGCTCTCCCGATGGCGCGCACCGTCCGCGGGCGGGCGTGGTTCCTCGCGAACTGGGGCTACGAAGAATCCAAGCACTCGCTTGTGCTTCAAGAGTGGCTGCTCCGCTCCAAAGCGCGGACCGAGAACCAACTGGAAGAGGTCGCGAACTGGGCGGTGATCGGGGAGTGGGATCTGCCACAGAACGATGTCCGCGGGATGACCTGTTACACGATGTGCCAGGAACTCGCTACTTGGTTGCACTACCGCAACCTGCGGTTGCTCCTCGGGAACACCGACCCGGCGCTGGACAAGATCCTGAGCCTCATCAGCATCGACGAGCGTGCCCACTACGACTTCTACATCAAGGTGATGAAACTGCACCTCGCCGACGACCGGCAAGGCACACTCGAACAACTCAAGCGCGTGCTGAACGGGTTCGCGATGCCGGTCACGCACCTGCTCGCCGAAAGCGCCAGGCGCACCGCGGCCGTGCGGAACATGAACATCTTCAACGAAGCGCTGTTCTACTCGGACGTGCTGATGCCGATCTTGCAGACGCTCGGCGTCGACAAGGCGGAACTGCGGAACCGGGCGCTCCAGAAGAAAAGCCTGCCGCCCACGACCGCCCCATGACAACGCGATCCCGCCGGACCGTCATCACCGGGTTTGGCGTTCTCAGTCCGATCGGCTCCAATTCCGCCGCCTTCTGGGAGGCGCTCCGGTCGGGCACATCCGGGGTCCGCGCCATCCGCGGATTCGACACATCGAGCCTCTCCTGCCGGATCGCGGGCGAGATCGCAGACTTCGACCCCAAAGCACTCATCGAGAAGAGTTATCGCAAGTCACTCAACGCGATGGCGCGGATGGTTCAACTCGGGGTCGTCGCGGCGCAGTTGGCCGTGCGCGACGCGGGCCTCACGAAAGGTGCGATGCCACCGGAACGGTTCGGCGTCTCCTTCGCAGCGGTGATGGCCGAGAGCGAGATCGATGACCTTGGCGGACTCAGCACCGCGTGTTCCTCAGGCCCCAACCAGCCGATCGACATGGAAGCGTGGGGCCGCGCCGGGGTGCCGCAGATGCCCCCGATGTGGATGCTCAAGTACCTGCCGAACATGCCCGCGTGTCACGTCACGATCATGCACGACGCGCAGGGGCCGAGCAACTCACTGACAACTGGCGATCTGGCGGGCGTCGCGGCGTTGGGCGAGGCGCTTCGCGCGGTGCAGCGCGGCGCCGCAGACTTCATGCTGGTCGGCGGGTGCGAGTCGAAACTCAACCCGCTGACCCTCGCCCGGATGGACACGTTCGCGCCATTCACGCGCGCACACGAGTACCCAGATCGCGCGGTCCGGCCGTTCGACCGCGACGCGTCCGGCACCTGCGTGGGCGAAGGAGCTGCTGCGTTCGGACTGGAAGAACTTGAACACGCGCAGCGCCGCGGCGCGAAGATCATCGGCGAAGTGGTGGGATTCGCGTCCGGCGTTGATCGCGGGCTGACGGGCTTGGGATTCGCACGCGTGATTCGCAACGCGATGACCGATGCCGGTGTGCAACCGAGCGATATCGACCACGTGAACGCACACGGTGTCGGCGTACACGAACTCGACCGGTTCGAGGCGCGCGGGATCGCGCAAGTGTTCGGCCGCGACGTACCGGTGTTCGCACCCCTGAGTCGGTTCGGGAACACCGGCGCTGCTTCTGGGATACTGGAACTTTCGTGCAGCGTTCTCGCACTTCAACACGGGTTGGTGCCCGGCACACTGAACCACGACAACCCGGACGCGGGGTGCCCGATCGCGGTCCACACGGGAACGCCGCGCCCGGTCACGAAGCCGTACGTGGTCAAGGTGAGCGCCACCGACCTCGGGCAGTGTGGCGCGGTCGTGGTGAGGAAGTGGGAGTAGGTCTTTAAGGTAGGTCACTCGCTCCGCGAGTGACACCCACGGGACGTCCGGAGCGCGTTGCGGACCATCCGACGCGCAACTCGCGGAGCGAGTTGCCTACCTTAAAACCAGAGAGTCAGGAGAGACACAGATGCGCCGACGGGTCGTCATCACCGGGATGGGCGTCGTGACCCCGCTGGGGCACACGGTCGCGGAGTTGTTCGCTGCGCAAGCGGAAGGCCGATCCGCAGTCGGACCGATCACCCGGTTCGACGCCCGCGCGCTCCCCACCACGTTCGGCGCGGAAGTGAAGAACTTCGACCTTCGACGTTACCTGAAGGACGCCGACCGGTTTGCCCGCAGTGGTCTCAACACCCGGTTCGCCATCGGAGCGGCGAAGCAGGCGATCGAAAACGCCGGGTTGCTCGACGCGAGCCGCGGCGACCGGTCGCGGATTGGCGTCTACCTCGGCGTGGGCGAAGGTCAGGACAACTTCCCGGCGCTCATCAACAGCGCGGCCGCCGCGGTCACCACAGGCGCGGACCGCGCCGACCCCGCGCGGTTCGTGACCGCACTTCTGCCGGTCCTCGACCCACGCGCCGAGGTCGAAGTCGAGATGCACACCACCGTCGGGCACCTCGCGAACCTGTTCGCTCTCGACGGCCCCAACGCTTCCTGTCTGACCGCGTGCGCGGCGGGTTCGCAGGCGATCGGCGAAGCGGTCGAACTGATCCGCGCCGGCGACGCTGACGCGATGGCCGCAGGCGGATCGCAGAGCATGTTGCATCCGCTTGGCGTGGCTGGGTTCACCAGGCTCGGCGCGCTGTCGCACCGCAACGACAGTCCCCAGACCGCGAGCCGGCCATTCGACCTCACCCGCGACGGTTTCGTGATTGGCGAGGGCGCCGGGGTCGTGATCCTGGAGGAACTCGAACACGCGAAAGTTCGCGGCGCGACGATCTACGCCGAACTGACCGGCTACGGCTCGACGGCCGACGCGTACCGCATGACGGACCCGCACCCAAGCGGGAAGGGCGCGATTCGCTGCATCGCAAACGCGCTGGCCGACGCCCGGCTGAACGCGACCGACATCGGCTACATCAACGCACACGGCACCAGCACCCAGGCGAACGACGCGATGGAGACGGCCGCCATCAAGTCGGTGTTCGGCGAGCACGCCCGAACTCTGCCCGTGTCGAGCAGCAAGAGTACGCTCGGCCACCTGATCGCCGCGGCCGGGGTGGTCGAATTGGTGACCGCGGTGATGGCGATCCGCGCGGGCGTGCTGCCGCCCACCATCAACTACGAGATGCCGGACCCGGCGTGCGACCTGGATTACATTCCCAATGCCGCGCGCGAAGTGAGCGTCGATCACGTCCTCTCGAACAGCTTCGGCTTCGGCGGTCAGAACGTGGCGCTGACAGTGAGCCGCTTCCGCGAATGACGCCACGGTTCTGACAATCCAGTCTGATGATCGTTACGAACCACGTGGGAACGCGGTGGTCTCTTTCTCCGACACCCTTGTTGGAGAAACGCTCAGGCTCAAGCACATCCTTCGCGTACGGTTCGTTCCAAACGCGACAACTGCCTCGCAGTTCGTCACTTCGTCATTTCGAGAACCCCGGCGCGGCGACGAAGTTTGTCACCGCGTCGCCGGTCTTGGTGTTGAGCACGTGAACCGTTCCGTCGAACCCGCCCGTTGCGGCGCGCCCGGTCGCGGGGTGAACCGCGACCGCGTACACCCAGTCGGTGTGCTTCGCGTACTCGCGCACGATTTTGCCAGACACGATGTCATGTTCGCGCAAGACGCCGTCGCCGCCGGCAGAGAACGTGTGCCCGCCGCCGAGCGCCAGCGCGAACACCGGCTTCCCGATAGGGAACTCCAGATATCGTGTGTGCCCGGCTTTCTTGAATCGCTCTTCCATGTCCGCGGCGCTACCGTTCTCGTCCTGCGTTCTCACCGGATCCCACGCGCGTATCGCCGCACCGCCTCCGACGGAGAGCGCGGTGCCGGCTGCATCGAATGCGACCGCGTACACCTCAAACTGCCCGACGTGCGGTGCGTACTGCCGGCGGTGTCCGTTGAACGTGGTGAACAGCTTTCCGGTGTTCGCTTCGAGTACCTTCACGGTTCGGTCCTTGCTGCTGGTCGCGACCCACTTTCCATCGGGGCTGAACGCGACACCGGTGATCCAGTCCGAGTGCAGCGCGGCGCGCCACGTTTCTTTGCCGTCCGCGAAGTGGAAGCCACGCGCGGTGCGGTCCGCGCTTCCGGCCGCGACTGTTTTCCAATCTGACGAGAACGCGACCGACAACACGATGTCATCGAACGTGCCGAACACGCGAACCCGATCGCCGGACTTCGCGTCCACGAGCGCGACTTCGCCGTACTCACCCGCGGTGCCGCCACCGACCAGAAGATGCTTGCCGTCGGCGGTGTAGGTCAGCGCGTGAACGCGGGCCGGGAGGCGCGGGAGTCGGCGCATCAACTTGCCGCTCGCCGCGTCCCAGATGGTGACTTCGTGTACGCCACCCGCAGCGAGTTCCTTACCGTCTGGCGAGAAGGCGAGTGCAAATACCGGCGCCGCGGCGGGGTACTTCTCCGGTGGTGCGGGGTGCTTGCGCGGTGGGAGGATGCTCTTGATTGCCGCGGTGCGGTCGGTGCCGTCGAACGTGCCACCGGCCGCGATCCACTTCTTGATGGCCGCGATCTCATCCGCGGAGAGCGCATCATCGCCGGGCGGCATGCGCTCTTTGGGGTTCTCCGCGACGAGCCGCCGGTACAGTTCGGATTCCTCTGGCTTTCCAGGTACGACCGGCTTCGCGTCCGACGTGCCGGGCTGAAGGAGATTCGCGAACGTGTCGAGCTTGTACGCGCCGCGTGCCTTTGCACCGTTGTGACAACTCGCGCACCGCGACACCAACACTGGCGCGATGTCCGAGACGAACGCCGGGTCCGCCGCGGAAGCCAATGCGGGCGACCCGAAGACGCACAGCACGGCGAGAGCACGAGATAAGCGAAAGCGATTCATAACGATCCGCGTCAGTGTTGGAGCAAGAACTCGCGAGTGTTGATCACCGCCCACACCAGATCGCGCACCGCGTCCGGGCGGGTCGCGGCTCTCTTCAGGTGGTTGCTCACCTTCTTGCGCTCGGCTTCGCTGGGAAGGCGCGCGAACGCGGCGAGCCACAACCGTTCGGTCAGTTCGGCGTCGGTGAGTTTTGCGAACGCGTCCGCGGAGCTACTCACACGCCCGGTGACGAGCGGGCCGTTCAGGAGTTGCAGCGCCTGATCGACGGTCGGTTCGTCCCCACGCTCGCAGGCGCACGGGCTTTCGCGCTTCGGTTGGCCGAATGCCTTGAGGAACGCGGACTGCTCCGGCGTGAGCCGCTGCGTCGCGTACGCGGGGCGGTCCTTCAGTCGCTTGACCGCGGCTTGCTTCGTCTTGTCGGTTGGCGCGACGGCGAGTTCCTTCTCGGCCTTCGCGAGTTCTGCGGCGAGTTCGGATGCGGGCGCGAGGCTGCCCGTTGCGTAGCCGATTGCGTCCTGCATTTGCTCCGCGGTCAGCCGCCGAATCGGGTAGTGCGAGAACAGCGTGTCGTCGTCCTCGTTGAACTTGTTGGTCGCGGTGGACCGCTGGTAGGTGCGGCTGTTGCACATCAACCGGAGGACGTGCTTGCGGTCGAAGCCACTGCGTTCGAACTCCAACGCGAGTGCATCCAGAAGTTCGGGAATGGCGGGCGGGTTCGACGAGCGGAAGTCGTCCACCGGGTGAACGATACCGCGACCGAAAAGGCCGAACCACATGCGGTTCACCTCGACGCGTGCGAAGAACGGGTTGCCAGGCTTCGTGAGCCACTTCGCGAAAGCGATTCGACGATCCGCTTTCGGATCGGTCGCCGCGTCACCAAATGGCGTGAGTGTCTTGTCGCTTGTGGGGTGTCTCGTCTCGCCGGTCGATGTGAGTGACACCATCGTGCCCTTCGCGGCTTTCTTCACGCGAGTGAACACCGCCGCGATGCGGTAGTAGTCCTCTTGCGTCCAGTTCTCGAACGGGTGGTTGTGGCACTTCGCGCAGTTCACTCGTGATCCCATGAACAGTTGCGCGGTCGTCTCCGCGAGGTCTTCGAGTACAGGGAAGGCGAGGAAGTAATTCGCGGCCGGCACCTTCGCGGCATCGCCGCTCGCGGTGAGCAGATCGGTCACCGCCTTGTCGAACGGAACGTTGTCGCGGTAGCCCGCGATGAGCCAGTCCGCGAGGAGTTCCGCGCGGCCATCGGGCAGCGTCTTCGGGTTCACGCGCATCAGATCCGCGGTTCGCATCGCCCAGTATCGCGCGAACTCTTCACTCACGAGGAGTTCGTCGATCACCTTCGCCCGCTTGTCGGACAGCGTGTTGGTAAGGAAGGCTTTGGCCTTCGCCACGGGCGGGAGCAGTCCCGTCAGGTCGAGATGGACGCGGCGCAAGAACGTCGCATCGTCGCAGGTGTCGGAGGGCAGCACGCGGAGTTGGTTGAGCTTCGCGTGAACGTGCTTGTCGATGAAGTTCGCGTCCGTGGGGTTATTCCAGACGAACCCTTCGACCTCTTCAATCACAGTGAAGTGAACCGATTCGAGGTGGTTCAGGTAGCGGACGCTGACCGCGCCTTGCCCGCGCTTGATGCCCGCCACAAGACCCGCGTCGGACACGGACAGCACTTCCTTGTGCGAGATTTCGTAGGTTGCGAGCGCGGTCACGTCGCGTGTGGTGCCGTCGGCGAACTTCGCGATCACGCTGAGTTGCTGCGCCCAGTGCGGGGAACGTAACACGCGATTCGGTCCGGGGTACACCGTGAGTTTCACGCACGCGGGTTGCTTGTCGTCGTCGGTCTTCGCACCGGCGGCGATCCAGTCGAGCAACACGCGATAGCCCGCGTCGGACTTGTTGAGCCGCTTTCCGCCGACGTGGGCCACGCGCATCAGCGGCTTCTTCAGCATCAAACTGTCGGCCGGGTTGAACGCGTCCACGCGCCGGTTCAGCCCACCGCGAACGATGCTCTCCGCGTCGATCAGCGGATCGTAGCCGAACAACGACAACCGGAACCCGCCCTTTCCGTCCGGTGAGCCGTGGCACGAACCGCTGTTGCACCCCTGCTTGGTCAGCACCGCGAGCGTCTCCGTGCGGAACCGCATCGGGTCCGATTCACTCTGTCCGCTCACTTCGACCGGCACCTTGATCGTGTGCCCGCCTGCAACGATGGTGATCTCCGCCTTGCCGTCCTTCTTGGGGAACGCCACGCCATCGCGCACTTCGACCACGGCTGCCGAGGGTGTGAAGGTAACATCGCGCGTGAGGTCGCGTGTTTCGCCGTTCGCGAAGTGTCCGGTGACGACGAACTGCGTAGTCGCGCGCGCTGAGCCGAGCGTGACCTTCGTGGGGTAGACTTCGATACGCGAAGGAGCATCGGCCGGAGCTGCGAATGTCGCGCCGAGGAGTAACGTGAAGATCGTCATGAGGCCTGTATTTGTAGGTCGGGTCGAGTCTTCGAGGCCCGACGGTGCGTGGATTGCGTTCACGTCGGGCCTCGAAGACTCGACCCGACCTACAAGACGTCACATCAGTTCCGGGATCGCGTGCCCGTCCTTGCCGGGGTAGATCGGCCGGCCCGCGGGCGTGTGTATCGGTTTCGTCGTGTCGATGCCGAGTTTCTCGTAGATCGTCGCTGCGTAGTCTTCCAACGAGTACGCCTTGGGGCTGACGATGTACCCGCCTTCCTTATCCGTTTCGCCAACCAACTGGCCGCCGGGTACGCCGGCGCCCGCGAACGCCACGCTGAACGCATGCGTCCAGTGATCGCGGCCCTTGCGGTCGTTGATCCGCGGCGTGCGCCCGAACTCCGTCATGAAACACACCAGCGTGTCTTCCAACAAGCCGCGCTGGTGCATGTCAGCGATCAACGCGGCGAACGCCTTGTCCGTGCTGCCCATCATCGGCCAAGTTTGAATGCCCCACCGGCCGGCCCCGGCCCCACCGCCTCTGATGGCAGTGTCCTTCGGTGAATAGATGTGGTCGTGGTGGTCCCAGTTCATGTTGCCACCACCGGGGTACTCTCGTGCCGCCGGCTCGCGACAGTCGATCGTCACGAACCGCACGCCGGATTCGATCAACTTGCGGCCAAGCAGATAACACTGCCCGCGATGACCCAGACCGTACTCCTCGCGCACCTTCTGCGGTTCGGCCTTCAAGTCGAACGCGCGACGCGTCGCGGGGTTGGTGAGCATGTCTTCGGCCTGGTCGCGCATGCTTGTCAGGGTCTTCGCGTCCTTCGATTTGTCCGCACCCGGGATGCCGACATCGAGGTTGCTGAGCAAGTCGGTGCGGTCTTTGAATCGCTCCGACGTGATGCCCGCGAGCGCGAGGTTTGGCACGGTCCAGGTCGGTTCGTGTGGCTTCCCGCCGGTCTTGAAGACGCCGTGCTGCGGCGGGAGGAAGCCGATCTTCGTGTTGTACGCCTGCTCGCTCGTTCCCGGCACCATGATGTACGGCGGCAGATTGCGCGCGCCGCTTCCAATGCGGTGCGACACCACCGAACCGATGTCCGGCATCTCTTCCGCGCCGCCAGGTGCTTCACCACTAAAGACGTACTGCGAGCCTTTTGGATGACTGTTGCCGATGCCGGGCTTCGGCTGCGTCATGCACCGCACGACGGTGAGTTTGTCCGCGTGCGCCGCGGTCTTTGTGAGGAGTTCCGTGAAGCGCGTTCCGCGAACAACTGTGTCGATGGTCTTGAACGGCGTGCGGTGTTCGGCGGGCGCGTCCGGCTTCGGGTCGAACGTATCCATGTGCGACACGCCGCCCTGCTCGAACACCACGAGAACAGACTTCGCGCGTGCCTTCTTCCCCGCCGCGAACGCGGGTTGCCAGTGCGGGAGTGACAGCAAGCCGCACGCGCCGAAGCCGAGGAAACTGCGGCGCGTCGTGACCAGCGAACCGGAACGGAACATTCGGACCCTCGGAAAGCGAATCGTGGGGCGGGAGAGGCCGTGCAACTGGCGGGTGTAGTGTATTGTGCCACCACCCGCGCCCAAACGGAACTCGAAAGTGTCTTCCAAAGTAGTAGGCCACACTCCGTGTGCCGTTGCTTTTTCCTCTTGCATGAAGCAACGGCACATGGAGCGTGCCTACTACTTTGAAGAAACTGCCTCTCGACAACGCCTTCCTCGCAGGCGATGATCGGGCACCCTCCTTTCCCTTCCAGGGACCAACAGATGACCGCTTCAAGCACCACCCGGCGCGCCTTCCTGAAGACGGCTGCGGCCGGCACACTCCTCGCGCCAACGGTCGCGAGCGGCGCGCAGAAACGCCCCGCGAACGACCGCATCGTGATGGCGACCATCGGTTGCGGCGGTCAGGGCACTGGCGACATGGGCGGGTTCATGGGCTTCGCCGACGTGCAGATGGTCGCGGTGTGCGATGTCGTCCCCGAACACCGCGAGCGCGCCAAGAAGAACGTGGACGCGAAGTACAAGAACACCGACTGCAAGATGTACAGCGACTTCCGCGACGTGCTCGCCCGCGACGACATCGACGCCGTGCTAATCGGCACACCGGACCACTGGCACGCGATCATAACCATCGAAGCATGCAAGGCCGGGAAAGACGTGTACTGCGAGAAGCCGGAGTGCCTGACGATCCGCGAAGGGCGAGCGATGGCGGACGCCGTGAAGCGGTACGGACGCGTGTTTTCGGGCGGCAGTCAGCGCGTACTGGGTGACTACGGTGACTGGCCGCGAACCATCTGGGGCGGGTCGCTCGGCACGGTGAAAGAGGTGTACGTCGAGTGCGGCGGACCATCCAGTGACTGCTACTTGCCAGAGGAGAAGTTGCCGAACGGCATGACCGCGGCGGACTGGGAGATGTGGCTCGGGCCGGCGCCGAAGCGGCCGTTTCATTCGTCGCTGATCAAGGGCGGGTTCCGGCCGTTCCGCGACTACTCCGGCGGCGGCATGACCGACTGGGGCGCGCACCGGTTCGGCGCCGCGCTGTTCGCGACCAACCATCACCTCACCGGGCCAACGGACATCATTCCGCCCGACGGGAAGGAGAACAGGTACCTCACCTACGTCTTCGCTGACGGCATGAAGATGTACCACGGCGGCACCGGCGACATCCGATACGTCGGCACCGAGGGCGAACTGGATCGCGGGAAGCCGAAGCCGGCGAAGGCGCCTCGCGCGTCCGACATGCCGGTGTATCGCGGCAAGGGTGGTATCTTCGGCGACTTCCTGCACTGCGTGAAGAGCCGCGAGAAGCCGTTCCGCAACATCGAGGTCGCGCACCGCGCCTGCACGGTCTGCCACCTCGGCAACATCGCCTACTGGCTGAAGCGCCCGCTGAAATACGACCCAGTGAAAGAGGAGATTGTGGGCGACGCCGAAGCCGCGCGCTGGCTCGACCGACCCAAGCGCGAACCGTGGACGCTGTCGTAAAAAACCTTGTGGCGAGCCGGGAGCGTCAGCGACCGGAGGTTTCACCTCTGCGTGAACTCCGGTCGCTGACGCTCCCGGCTCGCCAAGAATCCGAATACCACCACACACCACCACACATACACATGATGCGTTTCATTCTCCCGGCGCTGCTCCTGTGGGCCTCGACCGCGAATGCGGCACCGCCCGACCTCAAGGGCAAGACGCTCAAAGAAACCTTCGCCGAACTACAGTATCCCATCGGCAACGGTGAGAGCGGCGCGCGGCAGCGCTGGCAAGACATCTGCTTCGCGGTCGGTGCGCCAGGTAACGAGAAACTTCGTGCGGAAGCCTGCACCCTGATGACCGGAGAACTCCACGCCAAGATCCGGAGCGAACACTGCATCTGGCTGCTTGCTCAACTGCAACTCATTGGCGGCGAGGAATCGGTTGCCAAGATTGCCACCACCCACAAGAACACACTCGACGCGACGGGTGCGGTTCGCGAAGCGGCCGTGCGTGCGCTGGCGAACAACCCCAGCCCGAAGGCAACGGCGAAACTCACCGAGATACTGGCCGACTCAAAGGGCAACGCAAAGATTGGCGTGCTGAATGCACTCGGATATCGTGGCGACCCTGCCGCCCTCGAAGCGATTGCGAAAGAGTTGAGCGGTTCCGACGAGAGTGCTGTTGCCGCAGCCCGGTCGCTCGGTCGCATCCCTGGCCCTGAAGCCGCGAAAGCTCTCGAAGCCGCACGAGCCGCGAGCAAGGGTGCCGTTCGTGCGGCAATCGGAGATTCGCTCATCGCTCACGCCGACCGCTTGCTGAAAGCCGGCAAGGCTGCCGACGCTGCGGCAATCTACGAGCCGTTGATCTCGGCCAACGAAGCGAAGCCTATTCGCCTCGCGGCCCTTCGTGGCATGATTCAAAGTCGCGGCGACAAGGCTGGCGATCTCGTTCTCGATGTCCTCACCGGCACCGACGCCTCGGCAAGCGCCATCGCGCTCGGGCAGATCGAAAACCTTTCCGCCGGTGCGCTGAAGACGCTCGCCACGAGCCTCGACAAACTGCCCGCTCCGAGTCGCGTCGCGGTCATTACCGCGATTGCGGCACGCGGCGACCGCACGCAACTCCCGGTTGCACTCAGCGCCGCGAAAAGCACCGACACCGACGTTCGCCGTGCGGGGCTTCTCGCGCTCGGGCGCCTCGGCGATGCGTCCGCCGTGGAGTTGCTCCTGGATGTGATGTCGGGCAAAGACACGCTCGCGGGCATCGCAGCCGAAAGCCTCGCATCGCTTTCCGCCGAAGGCGTGGACGCGAAACTCATCGCGGTTCTGGAGAAAGAAAAGGCCGCCGCTCGTGCTGTCACGCTGATCGGTGTTCTCGAACGCCGCAAGGCCGCGAGTGCCGTTCCCGCGCTGCTCACAAGCGCGAGCGGAACGGATGCGAGCGTTCGCACCGCGGCGTTCGGCGCGCTCAAGATGCTCGCCGCACCGGAACACGTGCCCGCGATGATCAAGGCGCTGCTCAAGACCGAGAAGGGGAAGGAACGCGAAGCGGCCGAGATCGCAATCGCGACTGTGTGCGAGCAGATTACAAACGCGGAGAAGCGCGCCTTGCCTGTCGTGACCGCAATCGTGGACAAGAACGAACACGCCGCGGACCTGCTCCCGCTGCTCGGGCGCATCGGCAGCAAGAGCGCGCTGTATGTGCTCGCTGAGCAACTTCGCGACGAGTCGTCGGCGCTACGATCCGCTGCGTTCACCGGTATCTGCAACTGGCCTGACTCGACCGCCAACGACTTGTTACTCAAACTCGCCGAAAAGGAGAAAGAAGCCGCCGACCGGCTCAAGGCGCTTCAGACACTGATTCGCGTGAACACGGTGCTGGTGGACCGCACGCCGGAAGAGCGGCTCGCGGCGCTGAACGCGATGAAGAAGGCGATGCCGCTCGCGACCCGCGACGACGAACGGCGCGCGATCGTTGCGGGTCTCGGCTTCGTGAGGCACATCGAAACGCTGCGGTTCGTGCTGCCCTACCTCGAACAGCCGGCACTGGCGCAAGCCGCGTGCAAGGGCGTGGTCGAACTCGCTCACTCGAAGATGCTGCGCGAACCGAACAAGGCCGAGTTCGACAAGGCGCTTGACAAGGTCATCGCGCTGTGCAAAGACAAGGCGCTCGTCGATCGCGCGAGGCAGTACAAAGAAGGGCGATGAGGCGGATTATCCGCCCACCAAGCGCTTCATCCAAGTGGCGAGGTCGGCGTTCGGAACAGGCGCGTTCCAACGAGCCGCGACCGCCAGGGAGCGGCCAAGCTACACCGTTCCCTGGCGGTCGCGGCTCGTTCAAAGCCCGCGAATCTGGCCCGAAGGCGCAGGAATCATGGCCAAATCAGAACAGCCCCCCACCGAACCAACGGTCACGTTCTGGGGGGCGGCGCGGACCGTGACCGGATCGATGCACCAACTCACGACCGCGGGAAAAACCGTTCTGCTCGACTGCGGGTTGTTCCAGGGCAAGCGGTCCGAGGCCCACACCCGCAACCGCGACTTCCCATTCCGCACCCGCGACATCGACGCAGTGGTGCTCAGCCACGCGCACGTCGATCACTGCGGCAACCTGCCGAACCTCGTGCGCCGCGGGTTCGCGGGTCCAATCTACTGCACGCCAGCAACACGCGCGCTCGTGGCCGTGATGCTAGGCGACGCCTCGAAGATTCAACAAGAAGACGCGAACTACCTGAACCGCAAGCTCATGAGGGGCGAGGCGAAAGTCGCGCCGCTGTTCGACGCGCGAGACGTGTTCCGCACGCTCACCAAGATGCAGGCGGTGCGGTACGGCGAGCCGTTCAGCGTCGGCAAGGGAATGGAAGTCACGTTCGCGGACGCGGGGCACTTGCTCGGCTCCGCGACGGTTCACCTGCGGCTCGACACGCCGAGCGGCGAGAAGCGAGTCACGTTCACCGGCGACGTGGGCCGACCGGGGCTGCCAATTCTCCGCGACCCGGAACCGATTCCCGCGTGCGATCTGCTCATCAGCGAGAGCACCTACGGCGGACACACGCACGAACCGGTCGAGGAGACCGCCGACAAGTTGGGCGATGTGGTGCGGCGCACCGCGGAGCGCGGCGGCCGTGTCATCATCCCGGCATTCGCAGTCGGCCGCACGCAAACGGTCGTGTACTTCCTGCACCAACTCATCTCGGCCGGGAAACTTCGCGACATTCCGGTTTTCGTGGACAGCCCGATGGCGAACCGCGCGACAGAAGTGTTCCGCGCGCACACGGAATGCTTCGACGAAGAAACACTCGCGCTGCTCGAATCGCACCCGGACCTGTTCGGCGAGAAGCACGTGAAGTACGTCGAGTCACCCAACGAGAGTGTGAAACTGAACCGTCGCGACGGGCCGTGCGTCATCATTTCGGCCAGCGGCATGTGCGAAGCCGGGCGCGTCCTGCACCACCTGAAGCACGGTCTCGGCGACGCGCGCAACACGATCCTCATCGCGGGCTTTCAGGCGAAGGACACGCTCGGCCGGCGCTTGGTGGAAGGGCGCCCGGAAGTGCGGGTTCTGGGTCGCCCGTGCCCGGTGAAAGCGGAAGTCGTCGTGCTGAACGGCTTGTCGAGTCACGCGGACCACGGCGACATGCTACGAATGCTTGGCCCGCTGGCCGGTAAGACGGCTCGCGTGCGACTGGTTCACGGCGAACCCGAGCTTGCCGCGAAGCTAGCCGAAGGGTTGAAGGGCATTGGGTTCGCGGACGTGGGGATTCCCGATCGCGGCGAGACAGTATTGGTGTGAGGGCAAATGCAACCTACTCCCCAACCCCCCTTCCCTTTAGGGAGGGGGTAGGTTCTTCACACGCGGCAGTCGGGCATTTCGAGGCGACAGCAGCCGAGGTTCAGCGCGTCCTTCGGTACGCCGACTTCCACCGCGTCTTCCAGCACGCCGGGTCGCAGCGAGTACAGCACGAACCGGCCGTTCTTCTTGCCGCGAATCAGCCCCGCGTGCTTCAGTACGCTCAGGTGGTGCGACACGTTTACCACGTTCTTCAGCTTGAGCATGTCTGCGATCGCGGTCACGTTCTGCTCGCCGTCCGCGAGGAACCGGACGATCTTCAGGCGTTCCGGTGCGGCGAGTGCGGAAAGCAGTTTCGCACAGCGCGACGGATCGAGCGGGTCTTTGGCCACGAGCGGCACACCTCCGACATGACGCAATAATCACACGCCCGCATTTTACCACCACGCCCGCGAACCGGCGAAGATTCGCCTACGATCGCTTCTCCGCGACACGGAACAACTCCACTGTGCCGTCGGCAGTGCCCTTCGCCATGTATCGCCCGTCCAAGGTGAACGCGACGCGTGTGGCAGCGCGTCCCGGTACTTCCCATTCGCGCACCTGATTGCCGTTTCGGAAATCCCAGTTCCGCACGCGCAGGTCGTCACCGATGCTCACAAGCGTGTCGGTTTTGGGCGCGATCAGGATTGAGCGAACCGCGCCGGTGTGCGCCTTCAGTTCGGTGCGCACGGTCGGTTTGATCGCGGTCAGATCCCAGAACCGAATCGATCCGTCCTGCCCCGCGGTCGCCAGGGTCTTGCCGTCGGGCGTGTAGGCCAGGGCATTCACCTCGCCCCCGTGCGACAACACGGCGCGTTCCGTCGAACGGATCCGGCCCAACGTCCACACGCGAACTGTCGCGTCGCGCGCAGCGGTGGCGGCGTTCGACCCATCGGGGCTGAACGCGAGCGCGCGAACCGGTTGCGTGTGGCCCAACAACTGCGATCGGGAATCGCACACCAGCCCGCGAACCGGTTCCCACACCCGCAGCGTCCGGTCTTCGCCCGCACCCGCCACTTGCTTGCCGTCGGGTGAGTAGTGCAGCGTGTTGATCGACCCCCGCGCGCCTCGCAGCGTTCCAACCTCTTGGGGTGTCGCGTCGGTCACGTCGTAGAGCCAGACGGAACCGGTCAGAGAGCCCGAACCGACAGCCAGCGTACGACTGTTCGGCGCGAACGCGAACGCGTGGAACCGGTCACCGGGTTTCCGCAGCACGGACCGTTCGCCGGGCTTGCTGCTAACGATGTCCCAGACGCGGACCGATTCGTCGCTGCTCGCAGATGCGAGCAGGCATCGGTCGGGCGAGAACGCGAGGGAAATGACTTCAGCGGTGTGCCCCTTGAGGCTCGCGATCAGTTTGGCAGGTACGGCCAGAGCCGCCGCGTTGGGAGTCTCGGTTCGCGTGTTCACGGCAATGGTTCTCCCGACGGTTCCGGTTCGGCTGTCCGAGGGGAACTCTACTACACAACTTGCCGGCGCGAGCCGAGTCCGTGTGAAAACGTTGTCCGCGGCTCTGCTCCCGGCTGAGGTCGCGAAGCCCCTCGAAACTAATACTCTGATCCGTGAATACCCCGAACGCCCAGATACCGAAAGCGCCCGCCAGTGAACGGAGTTCCCATGACGCACGAACTGTTCGGCGAGTTGCGGTTCAAGGAGGCCGACGAGTCGTGGGCCGGGTCCGCGGCACTCCCGCGGTTCGCGGCCGTCGGCATGATGCCCGAACGGGCGCCACTCACCGAGGAAGACGCGGCGCGGATGGCGGTCGACATGAACGCGGCGCTGGAGAACATCAAGGCTCAGATGCGCGAGCGGTTCGGCGACAAGATCGATAAGGCGTTCGCGGAGGTCGATCGCGCGGCCGAGGAAGACGCCGACGAACGCGACCCAAAGGACGCGGAACGCGAACGACGGCGCGCGGCGCGGCGTGAGAAAAACGCGGCGCTGCTCGCGAAGGGCCGGTTCCCGGTCCGCATCGCAGGCCCAGGTGGATCAGAGCCGTCGCCAGCACAGGAGACCGCGTTCCGGTTTCTTCTGGCGAACGAAACCGTCGTCTACGATGCGGTTCTCGCGGAGGTGTGGGAATCGTTTCAAAGCTCGTTCGGCCAGGAACACTGGCGGCAGATCGCGGGTGTGAAACCGGCTGCGACCGCTGCGGACCTCACGGGCCGGTTCGCGATCACACGCCTTGACGTCACACGCGAAGCCCGCGGCGGGTTCGCGCACCTCACGTTCCTGATCGAATCCGACTGGCAGGACGAACACGGCCTTCTGATCGTCTACTCGCCCGACGCGCAAACCGCGAGTTGGACCTCATGGGAAGGACTGTACGACCTGCTCGAATCCGACGAACCCGACGAGGAACCGGAAGAGTACATTCCCACGCCGCACGACCTGCTTCTCGAAGCAATCCTGACCGGTGACGAGCCGAAGGCGCGCGAACTGATCGCGGCGGGCGCGGACATCAACGCGCTCGGTCCCGACGAATACCCGCCGCTGTGGATCTCGGTCGATCAGATGGAAGTCGAAGAAGTGCGCCGTCTGCTCGCCTTCGGTGCCAACGCTTCTCTCCCGAACCCAGACGAGCGGACCACTCCGCTTCGACACGCGAAGAAGCTGTACCGCGACATGGGGTTTGCCCCGTCGAAGAATCGCGACGATTTGATGGACAGCGTGCTGTCGATCATGCGCGAGGCCGCGGGCGAGAAGTTCAACGACATCAAGATTCAACTGGAGCAGATCATCCAGATGCTTGAGGACGCGACCAAGAAGGAGTGAAGCCCGTGGGACAGGCCGCTGGCCCAATGGCAGTTACCTTGGTATGCGTGACTCCCCCTCACCCGCAGTGGGGGGAGGTGTTATCCCCCCGACCATCTCGCTAAACGACAAAGGTGCGCGGACCGCCTCTCGTCGGCCCCAAACGAGCGAAACAGGTCCGCACCCACGCCCAGGGTGCGCGCTTACAACGCCCCCTGGGCGCGTCTGGTTTGATCAACATGTACTACCCGACATGATCGCGAGAGTTCGGGCGAAAAAGGCACGTTTCATCCCCTCGATTCTCTTTCACTTTTTGAGGTTAGTCGGGTGATCCTCCTGATGGGGAAACTGGCGAACGTGTCGGGCTGTTCACAGGTCGCTTCCTTGCGGTAATAGAATGGGTGGTTGAAGGAGACGAGTATGACGACGGCGACACTCGCGGCGCCGGCGGGCGCTGGCTTACGCGCTCTGCCCAATTTGCTCCAAAATGCCGAGGGCTGGGCGGAACTGCGCGCTGCGCTGGCTTCTGGGCGCAGCGGAACCGTGGACGGCGCGTGGGGTTCGTCCGCGGCGTTGGCGGCTGGTGCGCTCGCCGCTGATGTGCCGGGAACGCTACTCGTCGTCGTGCCGAACCCCGTCGATGTCGAACCGTGGGCAGAAGACATCGCTTCCTTCACTGGGTCGCGGCCGGTCGTGTTCGAGGCGTGGGAAGCTTGGCCGGTGGCTTCCAACAAGGGGAAACTCGACCCGACAACAACCTCGCGTCTGCGGTTGCTCCAGCAATTACAACGCGACCCACCAAAGGTGGTGGTGTGCGGTGTCATGGCGGTGTGTCAACCGGTGCCGGAGCGCGCCGACCTCGCCGCAAGAGGCCGCACGATCACGACGAACGAGATTGTGGAACCGAGTGAGTTAGCCGAGTGGTTGGTGGCGAACGGCTACAAGCGAGTAGACGCGGTCGAGTACCTTGGGGAGTTCAGCCGTCGCGGGGGCATCTGTGACATCTTCCCGCCGGACGCGCCGGACCCGTTCAGGCTGGATTTCTTTGGCGACGAGGTGGAGAGCATCCGCACGTTCGCGGCCGGCTCGCAGCGGAGTTTGGAGAAGAAGAATTCCATCACGCTTCTGAATGTGGACACAGGGGTGGTTAGCCGCGCGCCGGAGGCGAGCGTCGGACGTGGCCCACTCGCCTCCGGCGCGCGGCTAACGAAGCAGGGTCATCTCACCGATTACCTCCCCGCTGATTCGTGGGTCGTACTCGTCGAACCGCGCGAGTTAAAGGAACAGGCCAAACACTTCCACGAACGTGTCGCGACCACCGACGGGTTGTACACGCCGGAGCAAGCGTTCGCGGGTCTGATGAAACTTCCCAACGTGGTGTTCTCCGCACTGCCGCGTCCCAGTGTGGAGGCGTCGGTTCACCTTCGCGTTGAGTCCGTGAACCGGTTCAGCGGCAGCGTGCATCGCGTGCGCGACGAACTCGATTCCATCGCGCATAGCGCAACGGCGCGCGTGCTGATCGCGTGCCAGAGCGAAGCCGAGGTTCACCGGCTCACGGAGGTGCTGAAGGCGGGCAAGCTCGCGGAATCCCACCGGCTCCAACTCGTGACCGGGCACGTGCGCGCCGGCTTCCGCCTTGTCGAGACCGGCACGATTGTTCTCGGCAGTCACGAGATCTTCCACAAGGATCTGCTGCCGCCCGGCGTGAAAGCGCAAGCGAAGTCGAGCCGGCAGATCGAGTCGCGCGCGATCGACTCGTTCCTCGACCTCAACGACGGTGACTACGTCGTTCACGTCGCCCACGGCATCGCCCGCTTCCGCGGGATGAAGATGCTCGAAAAGGGCCAAGTTGCGAGCGACGAGACGCGAGGCGCGAGTTCAGATAACGATTCCGAACTCGCAACTCGCAGCTCGCATCTCGCAACTGCCGAGGAAGAACACCTTGTCCTCGAATTCCGCGACGGCCTGTTCCTCTACGTTCCCGCGACGCGCATCGACCTCGTGCAGAAATATGTGGGCGGGTCGCAGACGGAACCAGCACTGAGCAGGCCCGGCGGCACGTCGTGGGGGCGAAAGAAGGAGAAGGTATCCGAGGCCGTGCGCGACATGGCTGCTGAGATGATTAACGTCCAGGCACTCCGGCAAGCCGTTCCGGGGTTCCAGTTCCCGACCGATTCGGAGTGGCAGAAGGAATTCGAGGCCGCGTTCCCTTATCAGGAGACACCGGATCAACTATCGGCAATCACCGAGGTAAAGGGCGATCTCGAAAAGGCAAAGCCGATGGACCGGCTCATTTGCGGCGATGTCGGTTACGGCAAAACGGAGGTCGCGATTCGCGCCGCGTTCAAGACGGTCGATAGCGGTAAGCAGGTCGCAATTCTCGTTCCCACGACCGTGCTGGCGGAGCAACACTACCGCACGTTCACGCAGCGGTTCGCGGAGTACCCGTTCGTGGTGGACGTGGTGAACCGGTTCAAGGGTGGTGCGAAGCAGAAGGAGACGCTCAAGAAGCTCGCGGATGGCGAAGTGGACGTGATCGTCGGCACGCACCGGTTGCTCTCGAAGGACGTGAAGTTCAAGGATTTGGGCCTTGTCGTGATCGACGAGGAACAGCGGTTCGGCGTCGAACACAAGGAGCGGCTGAAACACCTCCGCGCGATGGTGGACGTGCTCACGATGACCGCAACGCCGATCCCGCGAACGCTGCACGCATCGCTGCTCGGCATCCGCGAGATCAGCAACTTGGAGACGCCACCCGCGGACCGGCAACCGGTGGAAACGCACATCACGCGATGGGACGACAAGCTCATTCGCAACGCGATCCTCCGTGAGATGAATCGCGGCGGGCAGGTGTACTTCGTTCACAATCGCGTGCAGGACATTTTCGACGTCGCGACGAAGGTGCGCATCCTCGTCCCGGAAGCGAAGGTGACCGTCGGGCACGGACAGATGGACGCGCACGACCTTGAGAAAGCAATGGTCGCGTTCGTGCGCAAAGATGCGGACATCCTCGTGGCGACGACAATCATCGAAAGCGGGCTGGACATCCCGAACGCGAACACCATCTTCATCGACGAAGCTGACATGTACGGTCTCGCGGACCTTCACCAACTGCGCGGTCGCGTCGGGCGATCGAAGCACCGCGCCTACTCGTACCTCATCGTGAACCCGCTGAAGATGCTCAACCCGATGGCGCAACGACGGCTGAAGGCGATCGAAGAGTTCACCGAACTGGGCGCGGGCTTCAAGATCGCGATGCGCGACCTGGAGATTCGCGGAGCGGGCAACATCCTCGGCGCGGAGCAGAGTGGTCACATTGCGGCCATCGGCTACGAACTCTACTGCCAGCTTCTTGAGAACGCGGTGCGGGCGCTGAAACAGCAACCACCAAAGGTCGCGGTGGAGGTAACGGTTGATTTGCCGTGGCCCGCGTACATTCCGCGCGACTACGTTCAGGGTCAGAAACTGCGTATCGAGGTGTACCGCCGGCTCGCGCGGCTTCGCGACCCCGAAAAGCTCAACGACTTCCGAACCGAACTCCGTGACCGCTACGGTCCAGCCCCGGAACCGGTCGAGTGGCTGCTCCGCACCACCGAGATTCGGCTGCTGTGCGTGAAGTGGCAGGTCGCGAGCGTTCACCGTCACGATCACGATTTGGTATTCACGTACCGCAACGCAGACCGTGCGAAGCAACTCGTCGCCGCGAGCAACGGCCGGTTGAAGGTCGTGGATGAGAAGAGCATCTACCTACGGCTGAAAACCGGCGATACCGATAACCCCAAGGGGCTGTACAAGTTGTTGTTGGGTGTGTTGAAGCCTTGAGGTGTTGTTGTGTTTGAAGCTCCTCCGGGGCTTCAAACAAGACTTGGAAATACGGAAACGCTTCTCACTTGCACTTCCCACGCCGCACGCTATACCCCAGGTCGCAACATCCGTATTTACGCGCGAGGGCTGGCATGGACGCCGCGAACCCGCTGTGCCGCTGTTTGCTGTTGGCCGTCGGACTTGCCGCCGTCATCGGGTGTCAGTCGGACAAGGCCAACCAGATTGCGCGCGGTCAGATGCCGCAACCTATCGACCCGCTTGCGCCACTCGCGCCAGTCGCCCCCCCTACCAACCCCGCCGTGCCGTACACGCCCATAGCCCCTCTGGGACCGGTCGCACCGCTGAAGCCGGACGGGCGGGCTGTCGTTCCCACGCTCGGGTCTGGACCGGTCGCTGGTAGTTCGGTGCTGCCAGACGCAAAAGGCCCGGTCGTGAAGACCGGCTTCACCGCCTCGAAGGGCATCGGTACCGCGGCCGACTCGCTTCGCGCGAGCGTGCCACGCATCAAGGTCGTGGCGATCATCGGCGCGAACAACGTCATCACCGACCAGGAGGTGGTCGAGGCGGTGTACCAGCAGTACCACCAACTCGCCGCGCTCGCGGGACACGCCCGCACCGCGAAGCAAAAGGAGATGTACACGATCGTACTCCGCAAGACGATCGAGCGTGAATTGATCCTCGACGAGATGTACGCGAAGTTGAAGAAGGCCAACAAGATTAACGTGATCGACGAGATCAAGGAGTTCGCAACGCAGTCCGCCGACCGGCAGTTGCGCGCGTACCGCACCGACTACGGCGCGAAGTCGGACGAGGAGTTCGCCGCGATGCTGCGCTCGCAGGGGTTGACCGTGCAGGTGATCCGCCGCCAGATGGAGCGGCAAATGATGGCCGAGCAGTACGTGAGCAGCGCGCTCAAGGAGAAGGGCCGCCGCGCCGGTTTAGGCGAGGTCCGCGACTACTACGACAAGCACCCCGACGAGTTCCAAGTCGCGGAGCGCGTGAAGTGGCAGCACCTGTTCATCGCGACGAAGAACTACGCCACCCCGCGAGCCGCATACGACCGCGCCACGGCGCTCTGGCGGCAGGCCGCGAACGGAGCCGACTTTGGAATGCTCGCGGTTCAAGCTGACGAGGGCTTCGCGAAGCAGCAGAAGGGGTTCGGCACCGGCGAGAAACGCAAGGAAATTCAACCCGCGGACCTCGAAGAGACCGTGTGGTCACTGAAGCAGGCGCAGATCAGCGGCGTGGTTCAGACCCCAACCGGGTATCACGTCGTGAAGGTAGTCGAGCGCGACTACGCCGGGGTGCAACCGTTCGACACGGCGGTGCAGAGCAAGATCCGCGAGAAGTTGACACGCGCGACCCTGGAGGTTGAGTACAAGAAGTTGGTCGAAGAACTGTGGCGGAAAGGCGTCGTTCGCGTGTTCGAAGAGTGAACGTTCCGGCTCCTCGGGGATGCTGAGTGCGCCCGCGCCGGGCGTTCGGCCGGAGTTAGCGTTAAGCTGCGGTGTCACGCCGCGGGGGGTTGCCGTGCCGATCCGTTCAGCAGGTTCCGTACGCAGCTGAGCCCGCGACTGCTAGCAAGTAGCACCGGCGCCCGGTGCGGGTTTTGATCTCACCTACTCTTGCGCGGGTTCGGGTAGTGCTCCTGCATGACCTGCTTCATCTCGCGAACCGCACGTTCCATTCCGACTAGCACCGCGCGCGACACAATGCTGTGCCCAATGTTCAATTCTTCCACGCCCGCGATGCGCACGATCGGCTGTACATTCCAGTAGTTCAGCCCGTGGCCCATGTGAACGTGAAGCCCCAGCCCAATCGCATGCGCGGTCGCGGCGCGGAGCTTCTCCAGTTCGCGTTCCACCGCGACCTCGCCCTTTGCCTCGGAATAGCACGCGGTCTGGAACTCAATCGCGTTCGCGCCGAGCTGCGCGCTGGCGTCGATCTGCGCCGGGTCTGGGTCGATGAACAGCGAGATGTGAATGTTCGCGGCCTTCAGTTGCTGAATCGCGCCTTGCACGTTCACGATGTTCGCGAGTACGTCAAGCCCGCCCTCAGTGGTGAGTTCTTGGCGTTTCTCCGGCACCAGGGTCACCTCGTCCGGCTTCACCTTGAGCGCGATGGCGACGATCTCGTCGTAAGCGGCCATCTCCAGGTTCAACCGCGTAGTGACGGTTTCGCGCAGGAGGTACACGTCGCGGTCCTGGATGTGCCGACGGTCTTCGCGCAGGTGAATGGTGATGCCATCGGCGCCGCCGAGTGTGGCGAGTACGGCCGCCGCGACCGGGTCCGGTTCGTTCGCCCGGCGCGCCTGGCGTACCGTCGCGACGTGGTCGATGTTCACACCGAGGCGAATCATGGGGAGAAGTCCCGAGTTGCGAGTTGCGAGTTGCGAGTCAGAAGACCAAAACCAACTGGTGTTCTTGACTCGCAACTCGCAACCCGCAACTATCTGGAAGCGAAGCGTGCGAGGTAGTCGAGCACAGCCCGGTAGCGGTCGAGTTCGCGGGTCAGCACGCGGTATGCGAGCACAACGAGCAGCGCGTCGAGCAACCGCTCCGCAATCGGGCTGACGACCGGGATCAAGAACCACACCGAGAACAGGAAGTAGTTCAGCGCGAGCAGCACGACGACAAGCGGGAACGCGACCTGCACCGTCCGACTGATGCGGTATCGCGGATCGAAGTACATCTGCATCGCGAGCCGCACTTCGGCCCAAAGTTGGGCGAGAAACCAGCCGCGCCTGGTCGCGTCTTGCGGGTCTGGTGGTGTGAGAATGGTCCCAACCGGCGGCGGTGGGAGCAACCGCATGAGGGGGAGGATCGCGTTCGTAATCAACGGCTCCGGCTGTTCGGCTGGTTGTGCCGGAGTCGGGGCGTTTACAGGTTCGCTCTTCGGTTCGGACATGCCCACTTCCTCGGGCGGCTCAGTTTGTGATACTGATAGGGTAATGCGTGAGAATGGGCACGAACAGGGGAGTTGGCGGAGGCCAGAGTCCAGAGACGTGTCTGGGCTTTCAGTTCCGAGGGGCTGAAAACCCAGACATGTCTTTGGCCTCTGTCTTTTCACTTGTCGCTGATCGGACTCGCCTTGTCCGCGGTGGGGAACTCCTTCGGCAGCGCGATCGTCACCTTGCCGGTCGCGGCCCATTCGGTGCCACGCGTGACCGTGCCCGCGAAGCCCCAGCACTTCATCGCAACCGCGTCGTGGCCCATCGGCGTGTGGAACACCCGACCCTTGCCATAACTCACAGTCCAGATCATCGGTTCGTGCGTCTTCGTGCCGCTCGAATATGCGGTCGCGAGGATTTTCACGTTTTCGATCGGGCCTCGCATGTTGTCGTACAGTTCGTCCTTCACGTGCGCCCACTCCTTCGGCATCCCCTTCGTGATGGGGTGTTCCGCGTCGCGGAGTTTCACCGTGAACGGGCCACTGTAGCGGTGCCCGGAACCGGCATCGACGCCGGACTCGACGATCACTTCCTTACCGTCGTCGTCGTACTTCAGGCGCTTGCCGTCCTTTGCGCCGCGCCAGCCCATGCCGATCATCTGGTTGTACTCCTTCCACCCGCCGAACGCGTTGTTCGCCGCATGAACCACCACGAACCCGACCTTGCCTTCCTTCAGCAGCGCGTCGAAGTCATCGTTAAGGTCTTTGCCCCACGGCTCGCCGTTGTAGTTGCTCACGACTACCTGATAATTGCTCAGTTTGGGGCGGAACTTCGCCATCTCTTCCTTCTTCCCCTTCGCCGGGCTGGTCGCCACGTCCACCGTGAAGCGGCCCGTGTCCTCGTAAATCTTCTTCAACACGGGCGTGGTCTGCACCCAGTTATGGTTGTTCTGGCCGTCGATGATGAGAACTTTCATCTTCTCATCCGCGGCATCGGCGTGAAGCGCGACGATGGCCGTGAACAAGAACGCAAAGAAGAATCGCATGAGAGGCTCCAATTGGGTAGGAGTGAACCGGCGGCATTCAGATTGTGCGGGCGGGGGGGTGCGGGCGTCAACAGGGTACCGTCAATTCCGTCCCACGCTCACCTCATCGGCACGAGGTTTCCCAGGAACTGCGCAGTGCAGTTCGCCCATGTGTATCGCGACCCTTCCTCCGCGCACGCCGCGGGGTGCCCGCTTGCGAGCGCACGCGAAACCGCACTTCCCAAGTCATCATCGAGCGCGCCCAACTCGTCGCGCGTGACGATGTCCATTGGCCCGGTAACCGGGTACGCCGCGACCGGTAGCCCGCTCGCGAGCGCCTCGATCACCACGATCCCGAAGGTGTCCGTGCGGCTCGGGAACACGAACAGGTCCGCGCTCGCGTACACTTCGCCGAGCGCATCGCCTTTCCGATAACCGAGGAACACCGCGTCCGGGTACTTCTGCTCCAACTCCGCGCGTGCCGGTCCATCGCCGACGATGAGTTTTGTTCCTGCTGTTTTCAACGACAGGAACTCGTCGATACCCTTCTCGTGCGAGACTCGCCCGACGTAAAGTAGGATGGGCCGCGGAAGCGCGGTCGCGAGCCTCGGGCGTGGGCGGAACGTGCCGAGATCGACCCCGCGCGACCACCGCCGAATCGGAGCCTTAAACCCGCGACCGATCAGTTCCTTCTCCAAACTCGGTGTCGCGACCATCATGCACGACGAGCGCCCGTGGAACCACTTGAGGAACTTGTAAGTGACGCTTTCGGGGACGCGGGCGAGTTTCTTCAGATATTCAGGGAACCGCGTGTGGTACGACGTGCTGAACCGCCATCCCATTCGGCGGCAGTAATGGCGAACCCAGAAGCCGAGCGGCCCCTCTGTGGAGATATGCACGTGATCCGGGCGGAACTTGTGGACGCGTTCGTAGACGCGCCCGGTGCGCGTGACGCACAGCGGGATTTCAGGGTAGAACGGCACCGCGAACTGCGGGAACCCGGTCGGCTCGATGACTTCGACCGCGTGGCCCTGTCCGCGCAGCACGCGTGCGGTGGTATCGAGCGTGCGAACGACGCCGCTGACCTGCGGGTGCCAAGCGTCGGTTGCGATAAGGATTCGTGCCATAGGCGAGGTGAATGATATGCCCGACCCCGACAAACGGATGCTGCGCGACCTGAAGCGAGCGTTGAAGAGGCGCGGCAACAAGCACCGCCGCGCAGAGCTAAAGAAGAACCTCACGGACAACCCAGAAGAGGCCGCGCACGTGGAGGAAGACCTGGGCCGTCACCGTTCCGACACGCTCAACAAGCTCGACAACGACAGCACGCGCAAGAAGAAGGACGGGGAGCAGAAAGAGGAGTGAGAGTTGTTAAGCGAGGTACTACTCAGTATGCTCCGCCGTGCATTCAACCTCGGGTACACGGAGGCGGTGAGATGGGCGACCAGAGTTCGGAAGCGTGGCAGGTTGAAGAGGAACCGGGCGCCCGTCTGACGGACACAGAACTGGTCGAGAAGGTGCGGCGGTACCTTCGCGGTTCGGCCCGGTTGCTCTTCGTCTGCTGGTTGATGGTAACAGTCGCCGACGTGATCGTGCTGACGAACTTGATCGACCACGCGAACGACCCGAAGCCGGAAAATCAGGGCCGGCTGGTGTTCGACATGTACCGCGAGTTCCTGGCCGCGGGCGTCGTGGTGTTATTCTGCTGTGCTCTCGGATTGGTCGGGGCGGTGCTGATGCTGCGGGTCCGATCATACCGACTCGCAATGACCAGCGCTACCGTCTTTGTGCTTGCATCACTGCCGCTGGCGGTCTTCTTGCCAATCTTACCGTTCGCCGGGTTCTACGCGATCGCCAGGTTGTTTCAGAAGCGGGTTCGGCGCGGTTTCGCGGCGGCCGAGCGACTGCGAGCGGGAACAACTCCCGAAGCGGATTAACTGCACGTCACAATTCACACCCCGGCGTTCTCTTCGAGCTTCCCGAGGCGCCAGGCGCGGCGCTCGCTCCAACGCCAGAACAGTTGCGCCGCGACCACCAGCACCGCAGTCGTCGCGAAGAGCGTGAGGGCCAGTTCGCCTTTCGACCAGTCCGACAGCGGGCCGCGGAGCTTGTCCGGCACGTCGCCCATCAGCGCGCGGCGCATCCCTTCGAGCCAGTAGGTCGTTGGCAAACTCAGGCTGATCGACTGCACCCACGCCATATTTCCTTTGAACACCGACAGCGGGAACACCACGCCGCTCAACAGGTACACAATTCCGGCGACACCTTCGCTCAGGAACATGCCGTTGCGCGACATGTTCAGGCACGCGGCGGCGAGCAGCATCCCGCACGCCCAGAGCATCATCGCGCCGATCATCAGGTAGACGATCAGCCACGGCACATCAATCGCGACCGCGTTTCGCAGTTGCGAAAACAGGATCAGCCCAACGGTGAGGTTCAGCACACCGCCGATGGTGCCTTCCAACGCGCGCGACGCGCCGCGACCGAGGAAGTACGTCTGGAACTGTGCCGGGCTGATGTAGATGTACTTCAACATGCGGTAGTGTTCGCGGTCGCGCACGACCGCGTAGCTCAGTCCGAACATCACCGTACCGACCAGCCCATAGCACGCGTTGGACACGTACATGTACGGCAAGAACTGCGGCGGGACGCCGACCACGGCGGCGTTCGCGGCGTAGAACATGCCCACCAACATGAGCGACCCGCACACCGGCTTCACCAGCATGTACAGCGTGAACAACCACGGACTCGCCCAGTTGGTTTCAAGCTGCCAGCCGAGCCACGCGGCGAGACGAAGTGTGCGGAGGTGTGCAAGCATGGAGGAATCTTACGGGCGCGCGGAAAGAAAAGGCGAAGAGGAGAGCAGCCACGGATGAACACCGAAGGCACAGATCGGATAGGAGTTCCGCAGTTGGGGTCTTTAGCCCTCTCTGAGGGCTGAAAACCAAACGCCTTCCAACCAACTGCGTAACTCCCATTTCTTCTCTTACTTGCTCTCCCCGGAAAGCCCCGCGACGCGGTCGGCGACCAGCATCTCGCCTTCGCTGTCCAGATAAAATTCGTCCGGCGTGCGGGCGCGCAGGCGCAGGAACATGTCGTCGTCGACTTGCATCGTGTGGCCCGGTGCGAACGTCTGGCCGGACGTGCGGAGGTACGCGAGCGAGCTACCGAACAACTCGAACGTGAATCGCGCGGAGTCGTGGTCGGCCGCACGCAGCGCGAGGTCCGGTAACCCGAACCGGTGACAGCCGTAAGTTCGCATCCACACGCCGGGTTGCCCTTCCACTTCAAAATGCACAAACCCGCAGTAGATGAGGAGCAGCGGCAACCCGCGAAGCGCCGCGAGCATGTTCCCATCGTCCTCCTCGTGCGGCATCAGCACCGGGGCCGGGATCGCGGTGCGCGCGTTCTCGTTCAGCGTGAACACCGCACCGAACATCGTCAGCACGCCCGCGACCGCCGCGAGCGCAACGTACTGTTCGAGCGGGTCGTAGTCGTACCCGTTGTAGTACAGCATCACGTGCGACTGGTGTCGGTACGCGATCTCCTTGTACTTGGGGTCGAAGTGTGCCGGTTGCACGCACGCTTTCACGAACGCCGCGGGCATCGGCGTCGGGAACGCCACCAACTTGACGACGTGCGGCCCCCAGGCAATCAAGCCCATGAGAGCGGGTTCGAGGTCGGCCGGCTTCGCGGGAGCTGGAACCTGATATAGCTCCACCCTCGCTTGCGCGAGTTCCGGGTGGTAGTCGCGGACCGCAACCTGAAGCCCGTCGGCCGGTAGGTCGAGCGGAATATCGAAGAGGCATTGAAGCCCCACGGGGTCGGCGAGGCGCGGGTTCGCGACCGGCGGCCCGCCGATTCGCGGCACGCCCTTCCCAAAGAACCGGTCCAGCAGGCCGGGTGAACCACCACAGAGTGCCACCAACGGCGCGGCTAAACGCTGAGTTTCCCCTTCGTCACCGCGCGCCGTGTGGTTTATCATATTCCTTCGTTCTCTGCTCTCCTCACCACTCCTGTTGTTTCGCAAAGGGGCTTCGTCATGTTGAACCGCGGAAACCTCTCTCGCCGGGGGTTCATGAACCGCTCGGTGGCCGCTCTCACGCTCACCGGGCTACCGGCGTGGCACGCACGCGACTTCTTCGGAGCCGCCGCTCGCGCCCAGGACAAGGCGCCCGGCGCCAACGGCAAAATCAACGTCGGTGTCATCGGCGTCGGCCCAAACCCGCGGCGCTCCAACGCGCTCTACGGCGAAGCCAAGAAGTTCAAGGACAAGGTGAACTTCACCGCGGTGTGCGACGTGGACTCGCGCCACGTCGAGCACGCGGTCAAGCAGTACAAGATGGACGGCTACGAGGTGAAGGGCCACAAGGACTTCCGCGAACTCATCGCCAGCAAGGACGTGGATGCGGTCATCGTCGCGACGCCGGACCACTGGCACGCGATCATCGCCATCGCCGCGATGAAGGCCGGCAAGGATGTGTACTGCGAGAAGCCGCTGACGCTGACCATCGAAGAAGCGCTCGCGATGAAGAAAGTGACCGCCGACACGAAACGCGTGCTTCAGACCGGTAGCCAGCAGCGCACCGAGATGGGCGGCAAGTTCCGGCTCGCGACCGAGCTGGTCCGCGCGGGCCGCGTCGGCAAGGTGCAGTCGATCGAGTGCCGCATCGGCGGCAGCCCGCAGAGCGGGCCGATCAAGGAAGTGGAGCCGCCGAAGGAACTCGACTGGGACATGTGGCTCGGGCCGACCGCGAAGGTGCCGTACCGCCAGGACGGTGGAAAGACGAACTGCCACTACGAGTTCCGCTGGTGGTACGAGTACAGCGGCGGAAAGATGACCGACTGGGGCGCGCACCACATCGACATCGCCCAGTGGATGCTCAACATGGACGGCAGCGGCCCGACCTCCGTGGAGGTGATCGAGGCTTCCAAGCCGTACTCGAAGGGCGACGGATACAACTGTCACGAGACGTTCAAGGTGGCTCACACCTACGCGAACGGCGTGAAGGTTGAAGTCAGCCATGGTGCCGGCTCGACCGCGAAGGGTCTGGTGGACACGAACGGCGCGGCGCGCAAGGGCGACCTCAGTGGCGGCGAGAACGGCGTGCTGGTGAAGGGCGATAAGGGCACGTTGTTCGTGAGCCGCGGGTTGCTGCTCGCAAGCGACAAGGCGATCTTCGCGGAACTCGGTGCCGACAAGCCGAAGCTCTACCCGTCCGTCCCGACGAATCACATGGGCAACTTCCTCGACTGTGTGAAGACCCGCGAGACCCCGATTTGCGGCGTGGAGGTGGGCGCCGGCTCGGTGATCGTGTGCCACCTGGGCACAGTCGCACTGCGCCTGAACAAGAGCAAGCCGCTGATGTGGGACGCGAAGAAGTACACCTTCACCGATGAGGAGGCCAACAAGATGCTCTCCCGCGAGCGCCGCGGCGGGTGGAAGATCGGCTAGTTTTGTGGCTTGTAGGGTGGGTCGAGAGCCGCGTTTCGCGGGTCGAAGGCCCACCGCACACCAAAACGGAAACCGGTGGTGCTTTCGCGGGGCGAGTGACCGCAAACGTGGGTGGTGGGCCTTCGACCCGCGAAACGCGGCTCTCGACCCACCCTACAACGCGTCCGACGGTGGGAACATCGATCGCAGCAATCGCGCCGAGAGGTCGAACTCCGGCGTGAATCCGAGTTCCACCATCGCAATCGTACTCACGCGAACGTGCATCGACTTCACCGGGCCAATCGGCTGACCGTCGATGAACCCGCGAATCGGGCGCTTGCCGTTGAAGTCCAGACTCGTCAGCGAAACTCGCGTCGTTTCGGGTAGCGCCACTGGCTTCCAAAACCGCGGGCGGAACACGTTCGATCCGGCCAGCGTGAACACCGGCGCGGTCAAGGGTACCGAGGTCGCGCCCATCGCTCTCGCGTAAGCGCTCGAACCGGCTGGCGTCGCCACCAAAAGCCCGTCGCCGACCACGCGCGGCACTTGCGTCTTGCCATCCACGTCGATCTTCAGCCACGCGGCCTGACCACTGTCGCGCTCCACCCACGCATCCGCGAACGCGAATGACTCCACCCGCTTGCCATCGGGCAACTCGGCGTCCACGCGCATCATTGGCATCCGGTACAACACCACCTCCGTGCCACTCAGGTCCACCGGCAGCGACTCGTTCATCAGGAAGCCAAGCGTGCCCGCGTTCAAGCCCAGGAACGGGAGCCGCAGCCGCCAGTGATCGCGAATCGCTTGCAGCATCGTGCCGTCGCCACCGAGTACCAGGATGTGCGTCGGTTCACTCGATTCGAGTTTGCGGTACGGCTCCGCGGCCCGCAGCGCCTTCTCGTTCTTGTCCGCGTGGACGATTTTCAACCGGATGTCGTTGAGCCGCACGCGGGTCTCGCGCGGCGCGGACATGCCGCTGAATAACTTGTAGCGGCGGATGTACTCTTCCACGTCGTCGGTCACGTCGGGCTTCGAATTGCCGCCCTGGAAGACGCGGAGCCGGATGTCTTCCGTTGCAACGTGTCCATCGACCGCGACGAGCTGGCACACCGGCGGCCGGTCGGCCGGGTCCGGCGGCGAGTCGGACGGGTGCAGCACGACGAACTTACAGTTATTCCAGGCGTCCGCGCCGAGTTCCCACTTCGTATGAATGGCGGAATCACCGTTGCGCCCGCCGGTGAGGAACTCCGCCGGGATGACGTGCCACACCTCGCCGCGGTCGCTGAGGAGATCGTCGAACGAGTAGTGCGCGGTGAACACCGCGTCATCGACATCGGACAGATCGACGATCACGCCGGGGAGGTTGCGGAACGCGAGGTCGGCCATGACCGCGCGGTGGATCGGCTTCGCGTGTTCGATGTCCGGGCTGTCGCATCGCGGTCCGGCTGGGCGCACGATGACCTCGTCGAACCCGTGCCCGCGGAGCGCCATCGCAGCCCGGCGGTGGTATGTGGTGGGTGGGTCGAAACTGCCGGTGAATACCGCGACCTTGCGCGCCGGTTTCTCGCGAGCAGTTTCGCGAGTCACGGCTTCGCGGCGCGCCGTTCGCGCGACGACGGCCGCCGCCGCGTCGAGCAGCGGGAATGCGAGCAGCGAGCCGACACCTTCGGAGGAGAATGCCCCCACCCTGGAGGAAGGGAGAAAGCAAACGTCCTCTTTCCCCACTCTCCCTTCCCCCGGGTCCAGCCGGGATTGTTTCGCAACTGAGGTGCGGAACACAGGAGACAACGGGATGGGCGGTGGGATCGCAGTTTGCCTTTCAATCACTTTCGTCGCGGTGCCGGGGTACAGTCGCTCCGCGACGTGCAACCCCGCTCGCGCAACCACGCCATCGACCAGCACCGTGAGGCCGAGTTCGACCGCCTTCCAGACGAACCCGGCGACGGCCGCGACATCGGTTCCGCTCACCGCCGCGAACGCGCTCATGAGGTCGTCGGTCGGTTCGGTTAGCGCAAGCAGGCGTGCCGCGACGGCTGCGCTCTCGGCACCAATCGCGTCGGTCGCGACCAGCTTCATTCCTTCATCGCGCGCCTGTTCCGCTTCCTTCTGGCCGACCACGAACGCAGCGCGGAACTCATCGGCCGTCAGTGCCGGCTGGTTGGCGAAGTCGTGCGAACCCGCGCGCACCTTGCGAGAACGATAGTGCGTCGATTCTGGCAGCGCGTCGGCGCGCGACCCAACATCGATTAACACATAGTCGGTGTGCGTGGCCTTCGCGAGAACCGCGGTCGCGGACCCACCCTCGGCGGTGTGGTGGATCGCGGTCCCGACCCAGCTCTCGGCGTCCGGCCCGTGGTCGGCCGCGAACAACACGAGCCGTCGCGGGGTCGTGACCGGCTTGCGCGTCTGCTGGACCAGACACAACTGTTCGGCGAGGTGGCGCAGTTCGCCCAAACTGCCCGGAGGTGTAGCGAGTGCCGCGAGGTGTGCGCGAATTTCGGCCTGTGTGAGTTGCGCCATGAAGCGGTACCCATTCCGTTATTGTGGCACGGACATTCCTGTCTGTGCTTCGCATGTCGCAACCGCACAGACAGGAATGTCCGTGCCACGAATCACTTCGCGGGCGGGTACTTCAGCTTCCCGGTCTGCACCGTGCGGTACGACGAAACCGCGAGCACCGTGCGGTCGTCGCTCAGGCACCAGGTTGTTATGCCGCCAACGCCCGCGATCTTCAACTTACGCTCGCGGCGTGAATTCGTCGTGGAACATGGAGAACGTGCCGGCAGTTTCGCACCGCAGTCGGGCAGGAATCCGTAGACGCGAGCGGCGTCCGCGCCCGTCTTGGTCGGTGCCGCTCGGCTCGCGGCACCGACCAAAAACCCCGGCCTGCGGTTGCATTCGCCAAATCGTAGCGCATACCTGTACACTATAGACGTTCATAGTGAACGGATGATTCCTGAGACCGTGCCGTGCCGATCCGACACCTGTTCATTGACATGAACTCATTCTTCGCGTCCGTCGAACAACAGGACGACCCGAAGTTGCGCTACCGCCCGGTCGCGGTGATCCCGACCGACGCGGAAACCACCGCGTGCATCGCGGCGAGCTACGAAGCGAAAGCGTTCGGCATCAAGACCGGCACGCCGGTGTGGGAAGCACGGAAGCTGTCCAAAGGGACGGTCGTGTTCGTCGTCGCGGACCACCGGCGGTACGTCACCATGCACAACCGCATCCTCGCGGCCGTGCGGAGCGTCATCCCGATCGAGAACGTCATGTCCATCGATGAGATGTCGTGCCGGTTGATGGGCGACGAACGCACTGCCGAAAAGGTCGTAACGATCGCGAAGCAGATCAAGCGCGCGATCCGCGAACTCGCGGGCGACTACATGCGGTGTTCCATCGGCGCCGGTCCGAGCGTGATGCTCGCGAAGGTCGCGTCCGACATGAAGAAGCCGGACGGCTTGACCACGTTCACGGACGCGGATCTGCCACACGCGCTCCACCGGTTGCAACTGACCGACTTTCCCGGCGTCGGGCCACGCATGGAGCGGCGGCTAAAACTGTACGGCATCTTCACGGTCTCGCAGTTCTGCGCTGCGCCCGCGAAGACGCTGGCGGAGGTGTGGGGCAGCAAGATTCACGGCGAGCGCTGGTTCCGGCTGCTGCACGGCGAAGAGGTCGCGGACACACCGACGCGGCGCCAGACCGTGAGCCACTCGCACATCCTCCCGCCGGAGTTGCGCACCGACGACGGCGCGTATGGCGTGCTAATGCGATTGGTCCACAAGGCCGCAGCGCGGCTGCGGAAAATCGACTACTGGTGCGGTGCGGTGTCGGTAGGCGCGAGCTTCTTGGGCGAAGAACGCGGCGACTCGGTGTGGTGGGAAGAAAGCGTTCGCGTGCCGCGATGTCAGGACACGCCGGCGCTGGTCGTGGCGGCTGCGAAGCTGTGGGAGATGCGTGTCCGCGGGCGTGTGCCATTCAAGGTGGGCACGGTGTTGAGCGAGTTGGTCCCCGCTCGAAGTGCGACGCCTTCCTTATTCGATGAAGACCGCCAGGCGGAAGACATCTCGACCGCGATGGATACGATCAACGCGGAGTTCGGCGCGAGCGTGGTGTACCTGGGCGCGATGTTCGGGATGCGCGACGCAGCCCCTTCGAGAGTGGCGTTCACGCTGATCCCCGACTTCGACCGCCGCGTGAACTAAGTGGCAAGACAACGTGAAGTGCAGCAACCGGCGCAAGCCGGTTGTTTCCGTTTTCAGGCGGGTGAAGGTGCGACTTGCAGGTCGCGGGCGGTGCGGAGTCGGAGCAACGAGAGCAACTCGGCAACGCTTACCAACCCTTCCGCTTCGCTTCGTTCCGCGTCGGCCAGCGGTTGCCCCACGTCTTGCCGGTCGAGCCGTTCTTGCAGCCGCGTCTGCACGCCGGTCGGCAGCGCGAGCGGAAGTCCTCGGTGGCGTGACCGAAGCGGTCACCACATTGCGCTGGTAGGCGCGGGGGCCGGCGTTGAGGAGAAGTCGAACGGCTGGTCGATCAACTCCTCGCTCGCGCCGCGGTCGCGGAAGATGTGCAGCACGCGGACACGCGACAGGTCGTCGAACTTCGGCTCCGGGTAGAGATCCGAGCGGAACGGGTTGCCCGGTTCGTACTCGTGGATCATCGCCTTCACCTTCGGGATGCCGCGGAAGTGCATCTCCTCGGCCTTCCGCTTCCCGCCGTGGACGTCGTACAGCTCGGTCAGCACGCGGAGCGCGCGCTCCAAATTGCGGAACGTCACGCCGTCCTCGATGAAGATCATGTCCACGTGCGTGGCACGCAGCACCGCGTGCGCGTGTTGGCGTGCGCGAACCGGCAGGATGCGGTGGTACGCGGGGCCGACCAGTGGCGGCGCGTCCTCGCCAGCCGAGTCCGCGTCCTCGCGCCCGACACCTTCCACGAACCACCAGTGCGGCGCGAGCCAGAATCCGCCACCGGCCGGACCCTTGAACGCACTCGCACGCTTGAACAACTTTTGCAGCCCGCGGAACAGTTGTCGCCGCACTTTGATCTCGTCGCGTCGGTCCAGGCGTTCTTTCACCGAACTGATTTCGAGGTCCGCAAGACTCACCTTCAACGGCCAGTGCGGGTTGAACTCGGTCGCTTCGGAACATGCCGCGTCCACCACTTCAATTCCGACTTGCCCGGTTTCGCGCGGAGCGGGCGCGGTGCGAACCGACCAACCCCACCGGCGCGCGGTCTGCGCCGCACGCCGAACGGCAGCCGCGTCTGTACCGGAGACGTGCAGCGTGGGCGGCGTGCGCCGGGCCGGGTCGCCGCTTCGGGCGCTGTAGAGTTTCGCCACCAACACGCATAGCAACCCCGGCAGGAGCCACGCGGTCACGGTGCCGATCAGCGAGGTAAGTGGCATTGTGTCGTTGCTACGAGGTGCGTCGAAGAGTCGCCCGCCGCATGCGGTCAGCAGCACGTCGAACGCAAGCAGCGCCGTCAACCCCACGATGACCGCGAGCGCGCGGCGCAGCGGCACCGCGTACACCGGCTTGTCGGTCGCGGATCGCCACAGGAGCGCCGCGCCGTCGTTCCCCTTCGGGATGTACGCGAACCACGCGACCACGGCCACAACGAGGCACAGCACGAGGACCGCGGCCGGCGGCACGATCCACGCGATGCCCGACACGAGTACCGCGTAGAAGACGACACCCCCGAGTTCGGCCCCACGTCGGTCGGTGTCGCCGAGCCACTTTCGGAGCCACTTGTCAAGTACCGCGATCGGGACGAACACACCAACGAACGTGACCGCGAGCAGCGTGCCCCAGAGCACGAGCATGAACGCGAGGTAAAGCGTGTACGACGAGTAGAACCCGACGAAACGCCAGCCGGTCGGGAACGCGACCCACAATCCCGCTGCGACACCGGCCCACACGAAGAGCATCGCGATGACGCCAAACACGATGGGCGGGGTGCGACGCGGTAGCGGTGGAACGCCGCGCAGGTCGATTCCGTGGTCGTAGCGGAGCCACGCGGCGGACGCAACGAGTCTTCGCCCGATGGCCACGATCCGCACAACCCAAGGAATCGGTTCGCGCCGGTGCCGCACACTGACGAGCAGCACGGCGCCAATAAGTGCGAACGCGGCGAGGCCATCGTGGAGGTCGGACGTGGCGTAGCGTCCTGCGACTTCGAGGCCAACGACGAACGCGACGACCGCAAGCGTGAACCACCCGCCAGCCGGCGGAACGCGCAGGTTCCCGTGGAAGACTGAGGTGAGCAGCTTCATGGAAGTATTACACCACACAACGGGGCGGGCGCGAACCATTTCGCCCGCTCCTACAACCGGTCAGAGAGGCACTGCCCATTCTAGCATTCCAACCGAAACAGATTACGGGTGCGAACCGGAAATGTCGGCAGGAAGGCTCAAGTCAAAGCGATTCCCCGATCAACGGGCGCAGTTCGCCCGCGAGGAACACGCTTCCGGTCACGCACACCAGATCGCTTTCGCCTGCGGCGCCGCGGGCCGTCCGCCACGCATCCGCAGCGGTCGCGTGGACGCTCGCCGCCTTCGACGGCGCGACCGTGGCGAGCGTCGCGGCCAGTTTCTCCGGCGGCACGCACCGCGGGTTGTTGCCGTACTTCGTCAAGTGGAAGTGGTCGAAGTAACCCGCCAAAACGCGAAGGATATCCGCGAACTGTTTGTCGGACGACACCGCGAACACCACCCGCTTCGTGCCGCTGAGAGGGAACGACGCGCGGAGTGTGTTCACCAGCGATTCGGCGCTTGGCACGTTGTGCGCGGTGTCGAGGATGATCACCGGTCGCTCGCGGATCACTTCGACGCGCGCCGGCCACTTCACTTCCGCCAGCCCGCGAGCAACGGCTTCGTCAGAAATGTGCATTCCCGATTCGCAAAGCCGCTCGATGGCCGCGAACGCGACCGTCGCGTTCTGAAGTTGGTGGGCGCCGAGGAGACCGAGAGAACCTCTCCCCCCAACCCCCTCCCCTAAAAAGGGAGGGGGAGCAGAACCAAATAAAGAAGCTCCGTCTTCTGTCTGAAGGCCCTCCCTTCTTAGGGGAGGGGTTGGGGAGGGATTGCTTCCGACCTCCCACAACGGCGCCCGCACTTCTTCGGCCACCTGACGAATCACCGCGCGCGGGCCGTCCTGTGTCACGCCACTGACCACCGGCACGCGGGGCTTGATGATCCCGGCTTTCTGATACGTGATCGCTTCCAGCGTATTCCCGAGTTGGGCTGTGTGGTCGAAGCCGATGTTCGTGATGACCGATACGAGGGGA
Source organism: Planctomycetia bacterium (assembly GCA_005772955.1). GTDB lineage: Bacteria > Planctomycetota > Planctomycetia > Gemmatales > Gemmataceae > Gemmata. The sequence goes on along the minus strand of SXID01000240.1, from coordinate 3,749 downwards.
CAGCACACGTTCGTGCTGTCGAACCGGCCGCCGAGACCGACTTCCAGAACCGCGATGTCACACCGCCGGCGCACGAAGTGGAGGAAGCCGAGGGCCGTGCCGATCTCGAAGAACGTGGGCGAAGGGAGGCAGTAGGGGGTCGCTGGGGGAACCCGCGGGTGGTTCTCCCTCACAAGATGCGTTTCCGCTTCCATCGCGCGAACGGCCGGCGCGACTTCTTCCATGCACGAGCTGAGTTCGGCGTGCGAAATGGAGGCGCCGTTCACCTGAATGCGCTCTTCGACGTGTTCGAGGTGCGGCGACGTGAACAGCCCCACGCGATACCCCGCGACCCGCAACACGGACGCGAGCATCGCGCACGTCGAACCCTTCCCCTTCGTGCCGGTGACGTGAACCAGGCGTAACCGGTCTTGCGGATCACCCAACCGACGCATCAGCGCGCGCATCCGCTCCAACTTCAGGTCGAGCGGCCCCGCCGACCGCACCTCGTAGTTGACGCGCGCGTACCAGAAACTCAGCGCTTCGTTGTAGGTCATGGGGAAAGGTTTAGTGTTTGGCGTTTGGTGTTTACAGGTTAGCCGCAACCCCGCAGGGGTGCGCGACGCACGCGATCGCCTCCGGCTCGCGGCTAACACCAAACACCGAACACCAAACGCTTACCCTTGCACCGGCATGCATACCTGTTCGAGCAACTTCTCGCACTTCTCCTGAATGATGTCCGCGAGGTTCGGGAGCGGTGTGCCTTCGGGCTGCGACTCGCGTACCGCCGCGAGCCAGCGCGGGAACGCGTACAACTGCGCGAACCCGTCGAGCGACACCGGTTCCAGACGCGTGTGCTTGCCGCGGCGTTCCGAGTCTTGGAGTAGCGTCTTGCTCTTGCCGGTCGTCGTGAGGTCGTCTTCGGGCCGGAGCAGCACAAGGAGATCCACAACCGCCGGTTCGGTGTCCAGCACCGCGAGTTTCACTTCCAGGTCTTTCGGCTTGCCCGCGCCGCGAGCGAGGAACAGCCCCACTCCCATCCGCCACGGTTGCCCGTCCTTGCAGGCCCAGTGCGCAATCGTGACGACGCCATACGTCGGGTGTTCGCCATACGACCACTCGTTGACGACGTGTTGAAGCCGCCACGGGCCGACCTTCACGCCGTGTTCGTGACACACGCTCAGGAACGCGCCGAGTCCGGCTTGAAGTTCGCGGGTCGCGCCGGTGAGAGAGCCGTCGGGTTCGAGCTTCCGCCGTGCCGCGCGCTGTTCCTGCTCCCACAATTCGACCAGCGCCGCCCCATTCAGTTTCACCACAGAGGCGGCTTGTACGCTCGTTGGTAGCGGCGGCGGAAACGGTGCGGCGACCGCCACCTCCGAAGCGGCTTTTGGCATTGCGGGCAGCGGGGGGGACACCGAACGGAAACCGGGGAACGGCGAAGGCGCCGGTTCCGTAGGCGCGGTCTCCTGAACGTCATTGACATCGATGGCCGCTCCCAGCAACGGGAGCGATGGCGGCATCTCCTCGGCCGTTTCCGACGACATCTTGGCGGGTACTTCGGCTGGCGTCTCGACCAGGTCTACGCGCTTGAACGTCATTCTCGGCGGTGCGGCGTCCTCGTCGCGCCCGAGCAGCGCCGCGATGCGACTCGCGGGGTCGGACGACACCGACACTTCGGGCAGCACCGGTTCGGTCGGCGGAGCGAGCGGCACCTCCGGCAGCGTGATCCATTCTGCCGACACATCGAACCGCGTCGCGGGGATTTCAGGCGAGCGGGGGGCGTCAGCCCCCTGATCGTCAAAGAGATCAGGGACCATCGTCGGTTGCATCAGGGGGCCGACGTCCCCCGCTCGTCCCGGAGTGAGCGCGTCTTCTGGTCCGTACACGACGTGATCGAACAGGTGGCGGAACTGCTGAAGCATGTCGCGTAGCGTCGGCTCCGTTCGCGCGATGCGCGTGATCTGCTCGTCCGCGAACGGGAAGATTTCGGGCACCGTCTCGCCGTTCGGGAGTTCAGCCAGACACGGCCGCAGGCGTGCTTCGACAACACGGCGCACGAGGTCCGCGGGTGGCGCTTCGAGGCGAATCGCCTTGACGGTGCCGTGCTTCGGGACGTGAACTGGGTTGTTGAGCCGGTCCTGAATGTAGCCGTCGAGCGAGGGCACGAACCGGTTCCACAAACCGCGCTCAGCGAAGATCAAGAAGCACAGTCCATCGATCTGGTGCATCACCTGCACGATGCCCGCGAAGAACGCTTCCGCGGTCTTGTGTGCGTCGTCGGTGCGGCGTGCGAGGAGCAGGTCTTCAAGCTGGTCGAACGCGACCACCACCGGCGTTTTCAGGCTTCGGAACACTTCCGTCAGCACCTTGAATAGCGCGAGGACGAGGTCCTGCCGCGTCGGGCGGACGTGGAACTCCAGTTCCGCAAAGCCGTAGGTGAGGAAGTTCGCGAGGTCGCTCTCATCACCCAGGAGCGCCGCTTTTGCGAACCCCTGGAAGATGTGCCGGCGCATCAACCCGGCCGCGTTGTGTGCCTCGTGCTTCTGGACATGTGCCGAGACGAGATCGAACGCTTTCTGTGGCGTCAGCCCGGCGTCGGTGAGCGCCTGCGCGACGGGCGTGGGCACCCGCGCGAAGTTCGAGTAACCGCTCAGATTCTCCGCGAGCGAGTCGGCCCGTTCGCGTGCCTGCTGTGAACCAAGTCCGAGACGCCTCGCCCAACGGCCGAGGCCCGCCGGCGGGAACAGTTCCACCTTCTCATTGTCGGTCAGTTCGCGCAGCGCGATCCCGAGTTGACGGCGCACCAGTTGGTCGCCCACATAGTCGAGTGGGCGCACGCCTTTCTGCTTCCCGCCACCGAGGAGTGTGTCGATGATCTGGAACAGCAGGTATTCCAGGAAGTCCGAATCGCGCTGGTAAGTGCCCGGCGTGACAAGCAGTTGCCACTGCCCACTCATGCCGTGCTTGATACTGTGCAACAGGTGCGTCTTGCCCGCGCCCTTGTTGCCCAGAATGGGCACGACTTCGCTGTGCGTTTGCGGGTCGTAGCGGTACAGGTCGATGATCGCGTGGAGCAGGTCGCGTTCGGCCGCGAACAGTTCCGGCACGTGGAACCGGGCGCACACTTCGTCATCCGGGTTGCGCGCGAAGTAGTTGCGAAATGGATTCCCAGCGCGTTTGAGCACGTCGCGGTTGCGGCTCGTCAGAGTCGGTTCGAGAGCAAGGGTCGTAGCGTTCATTGGTGAACCTCCGTGTGCAGAAGGATGAAGGACGAAGGATGAAGGATGAATCAAGATCGGGTTGTCCTTGTCTTGGTCTGTCCTTCATCCTTCATCCTTCATCCTTCATCCTTTCAAAGAGGCGTAGTAGGCGATACCGTGGCCGATGAGCAGGGCGTATTGCGGTTCCGGCAGCGCGTACAGCGGCCCGGTCCACGCTGGGAGCGAAACGGTGCCGTCCGCGTGCAACTGCCGCAGGCAATCGTGGAACGCGCCGATCGTGAGCGATTCGGTCAGCGAGAGCGCGCGGAACAACTCGGGGAGCGGGCAATCGGTCGGGCCGGCGTGGTCCGCGAGGTACGCGACGACTGCCGGCGCGAGGTCAAGCGGCGCGTCGACGAGAGCGACGCCGGTATTTTCTTCCCCTCTCCCCGTGCGGGAGAGGGTGGCGAGGCTTTGCGAGACGGGTGAGGGGTGAGACGTTACCCCATCGAGTCGCCACCCCTCACCCGTCGGCGAAGCGCCGACACCCTCTCCCGCAAGGGGAGAGGG
>SXID01000239.1 GCA_005772955.1 Planctomycetia bacterium | reverse complement strand
CTTCGCGGCGGCGGTGGAAGTCGCGACGCTCCCGCCATTCGCGGTGGTGTACGCGACAAGCCTGTACGTTTCCAAACACGCCTACGACCTGACCGCCACTCGCGATTTGTTGGGGTGGGAACCACGCGACCAGTGGCCCAGCGGTAGCGCGGAGTAGAAGACGCGGACAACCGCGGTGCGCGAATGGTTTCGCGCCCGCTCGGGACCGTGTTTGTAACTGGAATGAGTGGAGGCGCGGTCGGCGGTCACTTCTTCTTCGGGGGTGGGGGCGCCTTCGGTGCCGCCTTCGCATCCTTCTTCGGCTTCTTCTTTTCCTTGCCCTGTGAGTTGTTGCCCTTCGCCATGACGAGTACCTCGGTTGGGGTGTGCGGTTGGTGACCGCGCGGCGAGTTTCGCGCCCCGCCGTACTTCGGTCATACACTCGGTGGGGTGACCGGGCTACACAAGACTGGGGAAACGTTCCGGGTTCCCGGTTCACCGGCCGCGCGAACCGGCGCTGTCGATATTGCTTGCAGGGTACCCGGCCCGCCACTACGATGCCCGGCTAACCTCATCTTCCCCCAGCCGCGTATATGAATGACGTTCGCTTAGCTGTGATCCACGCGGACGAAGCCGCTCGCGCAGGGATCGCGACCCGGCTCCGCGGCGCGACTGTCGTCCCGTGGGTACCCGGTGATTGTGACGCCGTGCTGATTTTCGGGATAGCGCCGAGCGAACAACTTTTCGGCGGTGGCGTTCCTGTGATGTACGTGGCGGAACCATGCCCACCGGCCGACGCGATCGAGGAACTATTCGCCAACGCTCGGCACTTCGGTGCGCCGTTCGTTGTGGTGAACCCAGACCGCTATCTGCCTTCGCGCCAGCTCATCAAGAAGCAACTCGCGGGTCCGCTCGGCGAGCCTGGTCTGACTCGACTCCATCTCTGGGAACCGCATTCGACGGACGCCCCGATCATTCGCGCGCTCGACGTAATCCTGTGGCTCGCGGGTCGGCGACCGAATCGCGTGTACGCCGTCGAGCAGAACGAAGCAGGCGTACCGGGCCGGTTCGTGCAAGTTCACCTCGGGTTCCCAGACGGCGGGATGGCGCTGCTCGACTACACGAACCGCCTTCCGCCCGGCGACGGCTATCAGTCGCTCTCCGTGATCGCGGCCAGCGGCGCGGCCTACGCGGATGACCACCAGAACGCGCAACTCCTGTACCGCGGCGGGAACGCGCAGGCGGTCCGCACCGACGAGCGGGCAGGTCAACTCGCGGCCATCGCGCAAGACTTTGTCAATGCTCTCTGCACGGGCCGTGACTTCTCTGCGAGCGCGACCGAATGGCAGAGCGTGTTCGCGGGCGCGGCGGCGGTTCAGAAGTCGCTCGCGTCCGGGCACGCGGTCGAATTGGAGGCGCTGTGATGACCGCCGCGCGAAAGTTCCGGTGCGCCGTTCTCAGTGCCGTGAAGCACGATTATGTCGCGCGTGGCGTGGCTTCACACCCGCGCTTTGAACTGGTAGTGGTCGCCGACGATCCCAATGTGCCCGCCTGGGCGCACGAACGCAACCAGCAGTTCGCAGACGCACACCGCATTCCATACATGCGCGACGTGACCCGCGCGCTGAGTGACTTTGACGTTGATATTGCGATCGTCAGCCCAGAAGCGGAACGCCATTGCGGTCTGAGCATCCGCGCCGCGCGAGCCGGCAAGCACGTTGTACAGGACAAGCCGCTCGCGACCCGTCGCGAAGACGCGGACGCGCTGGTCGACGAAGTTGAGCGAGCCGGAGTGCGGTTCCTGATGTGGAACCGCAACTTCCTCCCCGCGGTGCTACACGCGCGTGATCAAATCGCCGCAGGCGTGATCGGGAAGCCCTACGCGATCCACGCAGATTTCTACTTTGCGAAGGACGCCGGACCGCCGCGTGGCACAGGCCAGCCGGGCTACCCGCCAATCAACTGGGAGGCGCATCAGATCGCGGCACACATCGATGGCGCCGACGGCGGCCTCGGTCGCGAGCCAATGGGCGAACTCGCGGTCGAAGGCATCTACCCGCTCGGCTACATCCGGCTTCTGACTGGCGCAGACGTGAAGAAAGTGTTCGCGCGCTCGACCGCGTTCTTCCACCAGGCGCACGCCGACAACGGTGTTGAAGACCTCGCGAGCGTCACGTTAGAAATGGACGGCGGCTTACTCGGCTCCATCGCCATCGGGCGCATCGGGCTGGCGAGCCACTCCAGTGGTGGCGAGATCAAGTTGCACGTCCTCGGTACTGCGGGCGGCTTAGTCATCAGCGAAGCCCGGCCGGAAGTCGGTATCTACTACAAGGGTCAGCCGCCGAAGGAAGCCCGACAGCGACGCGTCGCGGGCGAGAATGATCTCCTGCTGGCCGACGACTTCGCCCGCGCGATCGACGGGACACGCGACACGGTTCTCGGTGTTCGCGCGAGCCGCGCGATATTCGCCACGGTCACTGCAGCGCTGGAGTCGTGCCGCACCGGGGATGTGGTTAAGGTGAGGTAAGCCGCAAACAGCCCACGACGAAGGAGCATTTCCATGAACGGCCGCGAGATCATCCAGGCTCTGCACGACGGGCGGCACGTGTTCGCGTCGGCCGTCGTGGGAATGTCTCCGCACTGGCCGGAGCTAGCGTCGAAGCTCGGCATCGACTTCGCGTTTGTGGACACCGAACACATCCCGCTCGACCGGCAGACACTCTCGTACCTGTGTCAAACGTACCAGGCGCTCGGGCTGCCCCCGGTCGTGCGCATCCCATGCAACGACCCGTTCGAGGCATGCAAGGCGCTCGACGCTGGCGCCGGCGGCATCATTGGGCCGTACCTCGAAACGGCGGATCAGGTGCGCGCTCTTGTTGGCGCGGTGAAGTTACGCCCGCTAAAGGGACGACGGCTCGCGGAGGTTCTGCGCGACCGGAAGACGCTCGAACCGGAATTAGCCGATTACCTGGAGAAGCGGAACGGCGACAAACTACTCATCGCGAACATCGAGAGTGTGCCTGCGATCGAGAACCTGGCTGACATCTGCTCCGTGCAAGGGTTGGACGCAGTGCTGATCGGTCCTCACGACCTGTCGTGCAGCCTCGGCATCCCGGAGCAGTACACGCACCCGCGATTCGACGAAGCCGTGCGCACGATCTTCAATATCGCACGCGAACACGGCATCGGCGCCGGCATTCACTTCTGGCTCGGCATGGATCAGGAGATCGCGTGGGCGAAGGCCGGCGGTAACCTCGTGATGCACAGTTCCGACCTCGCCGCGTTCACGCGCACGCTGAAAGCTGAGATCGAACAACTCCGAAAGGCGCTCACCTGAGCACGTTCACATGTCTTCTCCCGCGCCTGAAGTCGTTTCGTTATCGCGTGCCGGTCGGCTCACGGTGCTGGCGGTCGCGTTCCTCGGCTGGCTCGGCGCCGGCGGCCACATGGCGATTACCCAGCAAACCGGGCGCGCCGCGTCCATCGACCTGCTGGGCCGCACCGGTGCGCTCGACCCCGAACGTTTCGCCACGCTCAACCTGCAGCAGGAGTCCGCGAAAAAAGGCGTCGCGCCGACGCTGTCCGAAGCAGACGCTGCGCAAGCGAAGGCGTGGGAGGTGACCGTCGGACGGTGGTTCGCCTGGAACCAGTGCGCGTTCCTGTTCGGGGCCGCCGCAGGTGGGCTGCTGTTCGGCTGGCTCGGTGACCGGGTCGGCCGCGCTCGCGGGATGGCGCTCAGCATCATCACCTACTCGACTTTCTCCGCGGTCACCGCGCTCGCGCAGGCGCCGGAACACTTCGTGACGCTGTGGTTCTTCGCGTGTCTCGGCGTCGGCGGGATGTGGCCCAACGGTGTCGCGCTGGTCGCAGAGGCGTGGTCGAACCTGTCGCGGCCGATGACGGCCGGCATCATCGGCACCGCAGCAAACGTTGGCATTTTCCTGCTGGCTACGCTCGCGAAGGTGGAACCTGTCACGCCCGACCACTGGCGCTGGATAATGCTCGTTGGTGCCGCGCCGCTGGTGTTGGGATTGTTCGCGCTCGTCGCGGTGCCGGAATCACCGCGCTGGCTGGCGGCGCAGCGCACGCAGCCGGATACGCCCACAGCGGGCGTATCCACCGCCGGTGTGTTTAGGCCGCCGCTGTTGTTGGTCACGCTGGTGGGTATCGCCCTCGCGACGACGCCAGTGATCGGCGGGTGGGGCACCGCGAACTGGATGACCCCGTGGGCGGAGAAAGCCGGGAGCGCCGCGCTGCGCGCCGACGTGCTTCAAATGCGCGCGCTCACCGGCATCATCGGGAGTCTGCTCGGTGGATGGATCGCGAGCATAGTGGGCCGACGCACGACGTACTTTCTCGTCAGCCTTGCGTCGCTGCTGATCGCGCAGTACGTGTTCTGGTATCTCGTCCCAACAGACCGGTGGTTTCTGACGTGGGTCGCGTTGCTCGGGTTCGTCAGCGGCATCTATTTCGGCTGGCTGCCGCTGTGCCTGCCGGAATTGTTCCCGACGCGAGTGCGCTCGACTGGCGCGGGCGTGAGCTTTAACTTCGGTCGTATCGCGACCGCAGTCACGCTGTTCGCGAGCGGCGCGCTCATGGGCTACTTCGGAGGCGACTACGCGCGTATAGGGCGCATTACCGGCATGTTCTTCGTGCTCGGTATGGTCGCGATCCTGTTCGCCCCAGACACGAGCAAGAAGCAGATCGCGGATTAAACTCCACCGAAAGCGGCGGGCACACTTGACGCGCGTGTCACGCCCGGCGACACTCAAATTCTCCCCAGATCGGCTCCCACCTACTCTCCCACGCGGTCACATGCTCACGATTCTCGAACGCTGTCGCAGTTCATCCGCGAAACGCACCCGGCGGCAGGTGCTCGTCGCGGGCGCGATGGGGTTCGGTGGAATGACGCTCGCGGACTTGCTGCGCGCCGAAGACGCGTCGGGCGTGCGCTCCTCCGTCAAGTCGGTGATCAACATTCACCTCGATGGTGGGCCGCCACAGCACGACACGATCGACCCGAAGCCCGACGCACCAGAAGAAGTGCGAGGCGAGTTCGCACCGATTGCTACCAAAGTTACCGGGCTGCGAGTCTCGGAACTCATGCCGAAGGTCGCGGCCATCGCGGATCGGTTCGCGTTCGTCCGCTCGCTGGTTGGTTCAGCCGGCGCACACGACGCGTTCCAGTGTCAGTCCGGGTTCGCCGCGAAGGATCTGCAAACTGTCGGCGGACGGCCCGCGATGGGGTCCGTCGTCGCGAAGTTGCGCGGCACACCCACCGACGCGGTGCCCGTTTTCGTTGATTTGTTGCAGGGGCGCCCCTTGGTGCGCAACAGCGCGCGGCCTGGGTTCCTCGGACCGGCATTCGGCCCGTTCCGCCCGGACATCTCGAAGATGTTCGCGCGCGAACTCGAAGCCGGTATGAAGGGCGAACTCGCCGCACGTGGCGCGAACCACACCGTTCAACTCACGCTCGCGGAAGGCATGACCACCGAGCGACTTCACGACCGGACGCGGTTGCTCGCCGGGTTCGACGACACGCGGCGCGATCTCGACGCAAGCGGCACGATGGAAGCACTCGACAAGTTCAACGCTCAGGCACTCAACATTCTCACCTCGGGGAAACTCGCGGCGGCGCTCGACCTCTCGCAAGAGTCAGCGAAGGTACAACATCGCTATGCACCACCGGAGTCGTCCGGGGGCGGGGAGAAGTTCTACACGAGCGAAGATGGTAGCGCCGCGAAGAAGTTGCTGCTCGCGCGCCGGCTGGTCGAGGCAGGTGTGCGGTGCGTGAGCGTGTCGTTCAGCGACTTCGACACGCACTCGAAGAACTTCCCGCGCATGCGGCAGTTGATCCCGGTGGTCGATCACGCGATAGCGGCACTTGTCACCGATCTCGAAGACCGCGGCATGCTCGGCGATGTTGCAATCGTGGTGTGGGGCGAGTTCGGGCGCACGCCGAAGGTGAACGCGGCGGGCGGGCGGGACCACTGGCCGGAGGTCGGACCCGCGATACTCGCGGGCGGCGGAATCAAGGGTGGGCAAGTGCTCGGCGCGACCGACCGCAACGGCGGCAAGGCGGTGTCGCGGCCCGTGACGTACCAAGAGGTGTTCGCCACGCTGTACCGTACGCTCGGCATCACGTCTGGCGCGACGACGATCCCGGACCCCACCGGTCGCCCACAGTACCTGCTCGACGCGTGCGAACCGATGCGCGAACTGGTGTGAGGTGCGAGGTCGAAGTTGTTTAGCGTAGGCTCCAGAGGGGCCGCTCTTCGGTTGAGAGACGGCCCCGCTGGGGCCTCCGCTAAACGGACACTCCATTACTCTGCGCCGCGCCTTAGTTCTTCTGCCGCTCCTCCAGTTTCTTCTCCAGGTCACGCGTCTCCTTCTCCACGTCGGTGAAGCGCTGCGGCCAGTTCTGGATCCGCAGCGTGCGCAGTGACTTCGACGCAGCGGCCCAATCCTTGTGTTCTACCTGCGCGCCGGTCAGTTTCAGCAGACCGGTTGGATCCAGTGCGCGGATCTCGGCCACTCGCTCCCAGTGGGTGATCGCGTCCGGCCAGCGGTTCTGCTTGCCGCGGACCTCGGCCAGCAGCGCGTGGCCCTCAGATTCGTTGGGGAGCATTTCAACCACGGATGTGTAGGCACGCTCCGCTTCGACCGGGCGGTTCAGTTCGGTGTACCGCTTGCCGAGTTGCTCGTAGAGCTTGATGTCGCGACGCGACAACTCGACCGCTCGGAGCAGTTGACCGACCGCGCCTTCCTTGTCGCCGATCTTGTCGTGACAGACGAGCAGCGATTCGTAAATCTCCGCGTCGTCCGGTTGAAGTTCGGAGGCGAGTTGCAGCTGCGGGATCGCCCGCGCGTGATCGTTCTTTTTGATGTAGGCCTTCCCAATTGCCTTGCGGACGACCGCGCTGTCTTGCGGTTCCTTGTTCCACCACGCGATGTACGCAGGCAGGTCCGGCGCATCGACCAGCACCTGCACGAGCGCTTCGAGTGCCTGTGTCCGGTGTTCGCGGCGCGGTCCCCAACTCACGACTGCGCCGCTCGCCATATCGATGGCTTTCTTCGTGTCGCCCAGACCCGCGTACGCGCGGGCCGCGTACTCGTAGTAGCCCGACAGCGTGCCGTTCCCGATGCCGCGCCGAGGGTGGGATCGCTGGTGCAGCGGGATGAGTTCGTCGTAGTACGCGGCCGACTGCTTGAAGAGCATGTTCTCCAGGCAACTGTAAGCCAGCGCCGCGAGTATGCCCTCGGTCCACCGGTCCTTCTCGTGGAAGTACGCGTCGGTCTGCTTCAGGAGCGCGAGCAGTTCCGCCTGCTTGCCGGTGCGGAAGTACGCGTGCATGAGTTTGGTGTGGTATCCGAGGTTCCCGGGGTGCTTTTCGACCAACGGCAGCAACAGCGGGATTGACTCCATGTAGCGTTGTTCGCGATGGAGGTAGTCTGCGAGTTGCCACTGCCCGGACTCGGCGAGAATCGTCTGCGCGTGGGCCGCGAACAGAATCTCGATCGCGCGCTTCTCGCGCGGCAGACCGAAGAACAGATACTCCGCAATGTACTCCACCGACGCGCTCGAGTTCTTCCGCAGTGCGAGAACTTCCTCCGCGACTTTCGCGAAGTCGGTTCCCTTTTCGGGCCAGTGGGCACTGTGGCGGCGGTCGTACATCGTGCGTTCACGCGACTCGCGAGAACTGAGGTCGCGGCGCAGTTCGCTCAACACGAGTTTCAGGAGACGCAGTTCGAGGTCCCCGAGTTCCTTCACTGCCATGCGCCAGTGGCCGAGCCGGTAGTTGTTCTGGGTCCAGGCGTTCTGGTTGGTGTAGCGCAGCCAGTCGGGTTCGTCGTCGATGCGGTCCAGAACGAACGCGATCGCATCGCGCGGGCCGATGAGGTCGTGGAGCGTCTGGGCTGTGTCGCGGACGACTGAGTCGTAGCCAACGGTTTGCTCCTTCAGGATCGCTGGGAGTCGTTTGAACGCGAACGCCTTGAGGTCATCTCTGACCCCGGCCAGTTTGAGGTCGTGGGCCGTGCGGTACAGGATCGTGAGTTGCCCGAACACGCGGTAACGGTGGTTCTGATCGGACTCGGTCAGGTCGGCGAACAGCTTGCTTTCGAGTGCCTTGTAGAGCGTTCGCCCTTCGCCGAGCGACACTGCGCCCTTGTTCTGCAACGCGTGATGGTACAGGTCGTTGAGGTGCTGGACGAGCCACCGCTTCTGTTCCGCGTGAACCGGGTGCTTGAGTTGCGCGAGCAGCAACTTCTCGCCGCGGTCGTAGTGCCCCGCGCTTTCCACGAAGCCGATCAGCGTGGCGAGCGCGTTGTTCGCAGATGTGGGTAGCACGCCGTTGTTCGCCTCTTCAAATTCCTTTAGCGCGGCCTGTAGGAAGTCGGTCGCCTCGGGGCGGCGCGAGTACGCGTTGAGCGTTTCGGCGTGGCGCTGGGCGATGTGCAACCGGTCGAACGTGCCGGCCGCCGCGCCCGTGTGCAGCGATTCCAGTTGGCGGAGTTGTTCCTTCGCGATGGCCGCTTGCGGGACGTTTCCGAGCGCCGCGAGGAAGTCCGCCATGAGTCGCGGTTCGCCGGCGGACCACTCGCGCTTGAACGCGCGTTCAAGAGCCGCGAGTGCCTTCTCCGCGTGCGGTCCGGGTTGGTTCTGAAGCTCGGCCGCGCGGCGCTCGACGAGCAGTTCCAGTAGGTCGAGTGCGCGCTGATCGACGGTCGTCTTGGCGGAGAGGCGCACCGCTTCGATCCGCTTCGCGAGTTCGTCCGCGGTCGCCTCGTCGCGCACCTCACCGAGTACCGCGCGCATCCCCTGGAGGAACGGGTACACCTTGCCGGCCGTGTGCCCGATCACGCCGTCGGGAAGCATCGCGAGCAAGCGGAAGTCGCGCGACGCCTGATAGAACTGTTGCAGTTGCCCGAGGTAGTTCTGGGGTGAAGTCGACTTCTCGAACAGCACGGTGAACAGGTTCAGAATCTCCGGGTCGATCTGTGTCGGGAGCGTGCCCGTTGTGGCGCGCCACGGGTGCAGGTAGTTGTTGATCCGCTGACTGAGGGAGTACTCTTCGGTGGTCTTGTAGACCGCGGCGCGGGCCTTGTCGTGCTGCGCGCGGCGGTTCTCGACCAAGTACCAGTTCGCGAGCGTGCGGTACGCGGTGGGACTGAGTTCGTCGTTCGCTTCGAGCGCCTCAAACTGCTTGATCGCGTCCGGCACCTTTCCTTGTTCGGCGAGGAGATAGCCGAGCGCGAGCCGCCACCGGTTGTCCGGGTCCGGTCCGCTGACCCACTGAGTCAGAGCGGTTTCGAGTTCCTTCGCACGGTCGAGCGCAATGAGCAACCGGTACCTCTCCGAACGCCAGCGGGCGTCGTCCGGCTTGTCCTTGAGTTGCTGTTCGACGTGCTTCACGAGCCGTTCAACGAGTGCGGCGTCGGCGCCTTTGCGGGCCGCGAGGTTCAGCAGCGTGACGAGAGATCGGGCGCGAAGCAGTTCATCCAGTCTCGCCTCAACGACCGCGTTGCCGTCTTCTGGGTCACTCTTCTTCGGCGCGTTCGCGAACAGCGCCCAGCAGTCTTCGGCGACCGGCTTGGGGTCGCGTTCGAGCAGCATGTCGATCCAGACGCGCTCCGCAGTGAGCCAACTGGCGAACGGACGCGCGTGCTTCGCGGCCTCCTTGCTCAGCCGGTCCGCGAATGCTTCACGTGCGAGCTTGCGAAACTCCGCGTGCTTCTTCTGGAGGTCGGTGCGCGTCAGCTTCTCGGGGTGTTCGAGGGTCTTCAAGCGCGCCTGATAGCGTGCTTCGAGCATGGTGTCGGTGAGGTAGTGCAGGCACGCGACGCGTGTGCGAAGCCCGTTCGCCGGTTCTTCGGGGTTCGCGAGTTTGTCGAGCAGCGCGAACGCTTCGTCTTCGAACGCGGTCGTCCACCGTTGCGACAGAATCGCGTTGAACAGATCGTTCGTGTAGGAGACGCGATAGATTTCCGGGCTGTCCTTGAGTCGCGCGCGAAGGAACGCGAGCGATTCATCGAAGTCGAGCCACGACAGCACGCGGACGAGCGGCTGCGCGATCCGGTGCTTCGCGTCTGGCTTCTTCTCCGCGTCCCAGCGATTGCGGAGCCCGGAGGCTATCTTCTTCCAGTCGTCACGCCCCAACACCGAGTCCGACCAACTTAGATTCACGAGGGACTCGAGCCGCGCGATCGGAATCGTATCGATGTCCTTCAGCAGGAGTTCTGCCAGATCCTTGCGGACGGCGCGACCTTCGTCGGAGTTGGTGAACCGCGACGAGTTCATGATCGTGCTGACGATGTGGTTGTGGTCGTCACGTCTCGCGAAGAACCGCACCGTTTCGGCGAGCGGTGCGTGCCATCTGTCCTCGACGCGGTTGGTGTGCAGGTCGTATCCCTGCCCCGTGGCGAACGAGACGGCCACACGAAGCCGCGGCGCGACCGGAGCCTGCAACTCGCCCTCGACCCGCGCTTCGCGCAGCCACTGCGCCGCGAGTGTCTCGGCCCGCGCTGCTTGGTTGCTTCGCACGAGCGCCGACAGGTATTGGGAGTACGGCGGTTCGCCCTCCGGGTTCCGCTTCAACCAGTCGGCGAGATACGCGGCGAGTTCGCCGTAACGCCCTTGTTGGCGCAGCAACTGGGCGTATTGCCCGCGAAGCGCGTCCTCTTCGCTTGGATCCCACTTCGCTGTGGGAACGAGGACGCGGTCGAGCCACGCGTAGGCAGAGGGGTAATCGCCAGTGTTCACGAGCGCCTGCGCGTAGCGATACTGGAGGTAGTAATCGCGCGGGTAATCGACCGCGAGTTCCTTCGCGAGTTGGAGCGCCTTGTCGGTTTGCCCGGCCTGTTCGACCAGCGAGACGCGCCGGATGCGCCAGGTCTTCACCGCGAACAGGTGCGTCGGTTGCCGTTCGTAAACCTTCTGCAACTTGTCGGACAGCGCGAGCCGTTCGTTGGTCTGCAACACCTGATCGGCTTGACCGCCGAGGTTTTCCGCCAGGAAGTAGTCGTTGGCGCGTGTGTCCACGTCGGTGGTCGCGGCGAGCGCGGTTGCTTCTTCGAGGAGGCGCTTACGCAACTCGTCGTGCCGGCGGCTCGCGAGCAGGAAGGAGTCGCGGAGCCACCGAATGCCCACTTTGCCCGCGGCCAAGCGTTCGCACTCGGTGAAGTGTTCGAGCGCACGCGCCCACTGCTGCGTGGTCCCGAAGTAGAGTGTCAGCACAGCAAAGTCATCGAACGTTGCTTTCTTGGCCGCGACCGCTGCTTTCGCTTCGGCGATGGTCGGGAGCGGTTGCTTCAGGAACTGCACCTTGCTCTTGCCCGCGAGTTCCTGCACCATTCGCTCGGTGAAGTCATCCGCCGGGACTTCCGACACCGTCTGCGTCGTCAGCGAGGTCCGGCGTCCCTTGTCGTCTAGCGATTCGATTTTCCGCGCCCACCACTGTCCCGCGACTTCGACGAAGTCCTCGAACTTCGTCGAAGAGGTCGCCTTCCCTTTGTGCCGGTGTTCGACACTGAGAACGACACGTCTCGTCGTGTCGATCAAGAAACGAGTTTCGTAGTCGGGGCTGTCCTTGTTCGTCAGGATCAGCAATTCGCGGCCTTTCGCGATGACCTCGACCGTCGGCGTCATGGGCGCGTAGCTGACGTGCAGCGGCGTGACGGAATCGTCGGCCAGTTCGAGCGGTGGCTGTGCGAGATCGTGCTTGTTGGAAGCGCGGACGCGGCCGAGCTGGAACGCGGTCGTGTACGCGCCGTATTCCTTCGCGTCGCTCCAGGACACCGTGATCTGCCCGCCGTCCGGTGTGGTGCGCGCGAGCCACGCCGTCGGTGAAACCAGTTCGAGCCGGTTGGAACGCGAAGACAGTTCCGCGCGTCGGGTGTCGAAGCCCTCGGTCTTGCGCGTGATAACGATTCCGCCCTTTGTCTGAGCGAGTTTCTCCGAGCGCAGAAGGCTGCGCGAGAGCGCGAGTGCGGGTGCCGGCCAGAGCGTTTTCGACTCCTTCCTCTCGCGGGCCGGCGGCGCGAGCGGAGGGAAGTACGTTCCGAGCCACTGGAGTGGCGGGTGCCGGTAACCGCGGCGATCGTATGGCGTCGAACCTCGTGGGCGACCCGGCTCCTCGAACCGCCCCCCTCGCTCCGCAGCAAGGCCGAAGGCGAGCCCGTCGTAATCCGTACCGGACCGCCCGAGTTGCTGGATGTATTTCCTCTCGGGGTTGCCATCATCCGCCTCCGCAGTCTCAAGCGTCGGTTCAAAGGCCCAGTGGTCCTCTCCCACGTCGGTCTTGCCAAGGGGGTCGTCGCGGAGTTCATTCAGTTTCTTTTCGTCGGCCTCGTAGGCACCGAAACCGAGGCGGGCGTTCCACACGTCCGAGCCTCGGGCCGCGAAGCTGTCTTCATCGCGGAGCCCGCGACTGAACCACTCCTTGTTGTCGAAATCACCAAGCTCCTCGTAGAAGTACTCGTACTCAACGCGATCCAACGCGTCACCGCTGGTCACCCGCTCGCGGTACTCTCCGCGGAACAGGCGCGCGTCGCGGCCCAAGCCGTTGAGTTGTGCCAGAATGCTCCGCCGCAACGCGGTCCGGTAGTCGCCCGCCAGTTTCATCTGCTTCTGCTTCAAGTCGAACATCGCGTTGTCGCGCCCATCGGCGAAGAACTTTTCGCCGTCGCGCATTCGGAACCGCGTCTTGACGCCGAACCGGGCGCGGTCCGCGTCAGATTCCAGCACGAGCAGCGACGTGTATGGTGTGATGATGTTGAACTCTTCACTCAGCGCGATCACGTCTTGCTTCACGCTCGCGGACGTTCCCTGTTCGAGCAATTTGTCGAGGTGCATTCGCGCCCACAGTCGCGGCACGAACGAGTTCCCTTGCTCCGCGTCCTTGAGGTGAACCTTCGACGTGTAGCGCACGGGCTTGGTGCCGAGCATCCCGGTAACGACGATCTCGCCGTTTTGATCCTTGTCTTCGGGAAGGTAGCGGCCGAGCAGAATCTGCTGCGTGCCGGCTGCGACGTTCGGCAGCACTTCCGGGTAGACGCGGGCCGTGCGAAGGCCGGTGAACTCCACCTTCAGGTCGCGTAGCGCGGGTGTCGCGATCTCGGTGAGTAACTCCAGCGCCGCGGCCTGCGGCCCGCGATCGCTCGAAACGCGCCGCACCGACCCGTTGCCAAGTGACGCGATTGCCTTCAGCACGGTCGGTTCGTAACTGCTGCCGAGGCTCACCGCGTGGAACGTGCCGGCTTTCCCTTCGTAGAGCTTCGCGAGGCGCTTCGCGAACGCAGCCGGGTCCGCCTTGCCGGTCGTGGTGATGCCGTCACCGAGGTAGACGACGTGCGTGCCGGCCACGCTCGTCTTCATCGCGCTTGCAAAGGCTTGGTCGAGATCGGTCCAGCCGAGTGACGAACGCTTCGCGAGGAACTCCTGGATCGCGGCGACGTTCGCCGGGGTCGCGCTCACCGGCTTCTCGAACACCCAGTCGCAGTTCACATCGCACGCGGCCACGTTGATCGTGTCCTTCGGCGTGAGCGCGCCGAGCAGCGCGTTTAGCACGGATGCTTGTGTTGCGCGCTGTGTCTTGTCCATCGACGCGGACGTATCCGCGAGCAACAACAGCCTGAGCGATTCGCCGTTGGGAACGAGCGGGCGCTCCCAGTCGCCAGCACCGCCGGGCGGCGTGAGTTGAACCAGGAAGTAACCGTCCGCGCCGCGGCGGTGCGGGATCACGACCACGTCGGGCCGCCCGCCTTCGACTTCGATAACCGCTTCAAAGTCGCGTGTCGGCGTGCACTCTTGTGCGGAGAATTCGACCTGCCCGGAGTGTTCCGTCTTCGCGACGCGGGCCGGGTGCGTGGGCGAAGAGATACTCTTCAGCGCTACTGCGGAGCTTAACTTCACGTCAATCTTCAGGTCGCGCAGCGGGTGCTGCTTCAGCATCTCGCTTTGGAGGCCGTAGCTGTAGCTGTAACGGTTGCCGCGAAGCGGAAGCACCTGCGTGTACGTGATCTTGATGCGCTTCTCGGAGCGCGCCGGGATCGGGTACACGCGTGCCTTGAAGATGTTCCCGCCGGTCCATTCGAGCAATCCGGGGTCGCGCTTCTCGCGCAGAATCTCCTCGTAGATTTCGCGCGCGCGCTGCTTCTCGACAACGTCGGCTTCAACGAGTTCGTTTCCGATCCACATGCCGAACCCGGAGATGGACGCGTCCTGCGGTAGCGGGAAGTGGAAAACGCCTTCGAGCACCGCGTCGGTTCGGTTGACGAATGATTCCTCGATCGTGGTGCGCGCGATCTGGTCGCGGATGTCCACCGTGACGTGGTGATAGCCGACCGTCAGCGGCACGTCGCGCCCATCGACCTTGTGAATCAGCGAGCCGATCGACTCGTTCGCGGTCGTGCCCTTGAACCCCGCGAGCCACAGCGGTTCCTTCTCGACGCGAACCAGCTTCTCCTTCTCGACGCGGAAGTGCTGCTTGTCCTTCACGGTCAGCCTCTGTTTGTCTGGGCCGTGTAGTTCGACCGGTGCGTCGGCGGTCGCGGTGATCTCGACTTCGCCCGCGAGGAGCCGTACCTCGTCCGCCTTGATGAGTTCGACCGTGGAGTGTGGCCCGACGATGACGGCGGCCGACTTGATCAGTTTGAAGGCGACGGCGTTCGCGCCGCGCGAGTCAGTGCGCAGCCAGTCGCCCGGCTTGATCACAAGGCGCGGTTGTACCGGCGACCAGCGATCGTGCAGCACCGGCTTTACCGCGACGACGCCTTGCGCGTCGGTCACCTTCCCGATGCGCCCGTCGTCGGTAAGCCCGTTCTGGAAGACGAACGGCTCGTCGGGCTGCGGCACCGGGACCGGCACCGGCTGCTTGAACACGCCGGTCCAGTACGCGACGCCAAAGCCGATCACCAGAAGCGCCGCGGCGCTGGCCGTGAGCCATCGAAGCGAGACCGGGAGCATGGTTCGCTTCTCGTGGGGAAGGGGAGAGGGTGGTGTGGGTTTGGTCGCGAAGACCGCTTTTGATTGTTCGCGCAGTTTCGCGAGGAACGCTGGGTCCGGTGTGGGCGACCGCTTCTCGGTCGCGGCCATCAGCGTAGCAAGTTGTTCGTCGGTGGTGTGCGATTCAGAGTCGGTCATGGCAGGTCTCCATGTCGAGCGAGTTGCGGGCTGAACGAGCGGCGGCTAGCAATGCCACACACGCTCGGTGAACACGTCGTACAACGTCCGCCATGTGTCCAGTCGGCCCGCGCGGAACCCGTGGGCGACCTCACGCGCCGGGTGTTCGTCCAGAAAGCAGGAACCCGCCACGGTGCATCCGAACGCGTCCGCGTACCGCCGCTATCCTATCTACGCGGAAGGGTCGCGATGTGTCGCGGGCATAGCGAGATTTGTTGTCGACAGCGCGAAAGTGCGTCGGGTCTCAGCCGACGGAGCCGAACGCGACCGCGAGCACGTGCCGGTCGGCCTTGTGCGTTTCCTTCCACTTCACGCCATCCTTTGAAGCGAACAGCCGGCCCTTCCACGCGGCTCCGACGAACGTGCCGGCACCGTGCGCCGCGAACTGCGGGGCGTCTTCGTTCGCGAACCGCTCCCACTTCTCGCCGTCCGCGGATGTGTACGTCGCGCCCGCTCCGACCGCGACGAACTTGCCGTTCGCGAACACCACGCTGTTGAGGTGTTCGCCCTCCTCGCCGGTCTGACGCGTGGTCCACTTCACGCCGTCCGCGGTCGAAGTGCGTAACCCGTGTAGACCCACGCCCACGAACATGTTGGTCCCGAACGCGACATCGACGAGCGTGTCGATGGCTTTCGTTTCGGGTGCGTCGGTCCACTCCTTGCCGTCTTTGGAGGTAGCGCGGCGCCCGCGATCACCGACGCCCACCCATCGGCCCGCGCCCCACGCGGCGCGCCTGAGCATGTGCTTGCCGGGAACGTCGTGCGGGCCGTCCCAGGCGAGGCCGTCTTTGGAGAACATGACGAACGGCTTCGACTGCCCGACGCTACCGGGATCGCCGCCGAGCGCGAGGAACTGCCCGTTGCCGAACGCGAGACCGCGAATGTACTTCACGTACTTCGCTTCGTGCTTGCCGGTCTTCCAGGTCTTCCCGTCGGCGGTGTTGGCGAGAATGTTATCGCCGCCGAAGCTACCAACCGCCGCACACAGGCCATTCCCAAAGGCCACGGCACGATACGATTCGCCTTCGCGCCCAGTCTGCGCGTCGGTCCACTTGACGCCGTCTGCGGACGCGATCCGCAACCCATCAAGGCCGACCGCGATGAACATGGAGGTTTCAGGTTTCACGGTTGATGCTTCGGGTTGAAGAGTGGCATGCCCCTCAGACGTTACGCCGCTACTCGTCCAGGTACTCGATCATTGCGAGGTCGCGGTAGTCGCCGTCGATCAGCACCTTGAGGTAGATGTAATCCAGGGTCAAGTGATCATCCGGCAGCATGCGGCGGAACACGTTCGGGGTCGCGAAGTACACGTCCTTCCCATCGGTAATCCGGTCCGGCAGTCGAAGCGGCGTCTCGCCGACCGTGGTCTGCTGCGACAGCGCCTTGCCAATGGTTTGCTCATCCGCGTCGCCGCGCTTGCTCGGCTTGAAGTCGGCCAGTTGGTCGCAGATCCCTTTCAGATATTCGAGGTGTTCATCGCTGTTGTCATTATCCAGTGTGAACACGACGAAGGCCGCGGAGAACGTCGAAGTGTCGTCCGGGTCGTAGAGACACGGGTGCGCGAAGTAGATCCGCGCGACGACCGTCTCGCCGTCGCGCTTCAGTCGCTCTTGCCCGCGCTCGTGTTGCTTCACGATGACGACAAGCAGAACAACAACGGCTATGGCGGCCACAACTAGTCCGATGCAAACCCAGCCCCAGATCGGCATATGTTACTCCACAAGGTGCCGTTGATCATTCCTCGTCCCGGTCGTCGCTCATTTCGACGCCGCCGTCCTCACCGAACAAGACGTTGCAGTAGAGGTACGATTCCGTCAGGTGCATTTCGGGGAGCCGGCGCCAGTAGATCTGCACGACGGCGGTGTACACTTCGATATCGCCCACCAGCCACTTCGGTAGCTTGAGCGGCCCGTGGAGCCACCGCTGCTCTTTGTACTTCTCGTAAAACTTCTCGACTTTCGTCACGCTGACGTCCTCATCGACGATGTCGCCTTTCTTCAACCTCTTCGCGGCTTCCTTCAGCCGTTTCTTGAGCTCGTCCTCATCACTTTCGTCGGCGGTGAAGACCACACGCGCCTCTCCGTATCCCGGCACGTCGTTGACCTCGTACAGATCATCGGGGGCGGTGACGATCCAGCACAGCAGGCGTTCGCCCTTTTTCTTGATCCGGTCCTCGCGCGCCTTCACTTGGCGGTTCATGACGATGTAGACGGCCACACCCGCGAAAATCACCAGGAGCGTGACGCCCCCGCAACCGATTGCCCACTCCATATCGTTCTCGTTCGTGGAAGGATTCAAATTGCCGCGCCGCTGATCGCTTCAGGTTCAAATGAGTCCCGGCAGTTTCCCCTCGTAGCGGCGGTGTTGGCTTGTCAGGTTCTCGCCGAACTTCGCGGTCTTCGCGCCCATGCGGTCGAGGATCTCGGCGTACAGGTTCGACACCGGCGTCTTCGGTGTGAACGCTAGGTGGCGACCGGTCTTCAGCGTGCCACCGGCCTTGCCCACCAGCACAGCGGGGTAGTCGTGTGTGCCGTGACCGCCGTCCGCCATGTATGACGTGTAGAGCATCAGCGTGTTGTCGAGCAACGACGAACCGCCCTCGTCGATGTCGCGCATCTTCTTCACCATTTCGGCGAACAGGCGCGTGTACCACACGTGAATCTGGCGCAGCGCCTCGCGCGAGATCGGGTCCGCGTCCTCGACGCGACCGGCGTTGCCCTGGTGTTCGAGCGTGTGGCAATGCGTTTCGTAGCCCACCGTGACCACGCCGGGGAATTGCGCCTCGTCGCTGCCGCACGCGAACACGCCGACGCGCGTCGTGTCGGTCTGGAACGCGAGCACCATCAGGTCGGCCATGAGTCGCGTGTAGTTCTCGTGGTGTTCGGGGTCGCGGTGAACCGGGTTTGTGATCTGCCAGATGGGGATGTTCTCTTTCGGCAAGTTGGTCGGAAGCGTGATCTTCGACGGCCCGGGGTTCGCACTGTCGAGGATTTCGAGCCGCTGCCGGTGTTCCACGAAGTCGATGCGCTTTTCGATGGCGCGCACGCCGTCGAGGTACTGCTCGAGGCGCTTGCGGTCCGCGGCGCCGAGGTCTTTGCGCAGGTCGTTGGCTTCTTCGCGCACGAGGTCGAGCACGCTCCGGTCGATCGTGTCTTTCCTCGTGCCCGTCGTCGGCACGCTCGCATTCGCGGCGCGCGTCTTCCAGTTTGGCACAACGGGCGCGCGCCCGCGGAACATCCGGTCGAACACAAGTCTGGGGTTCGCTTCATAGGGAACACGAACGTCGGCGGCGCGCCACGAATACTGCGTCTCATGATTGCTGAGACCCAGTTCGAGAGAGGGCAGGAAGGTCTGGTCTCCCACCGCTCGTGCCGCGACCTGATCGACCGACGGCGCGGACACGAGTTTGCCGTCCACTTTCTTCACGACGTCCGCGCCGGTGAGGTGCATGAGTGCGCAGTGTTCGTGTGCGTTCAACCCTTCGCTGCGCCCATGGTGACTCAAGCCGCTTAGGACGAGCAGTTCGTCCTTCGCGAACTCCAGCGGCTTGAGGATGCTGGGCAGCTTCGTGAGCGCGCCCACGTCCTTCGGTTTCCACGATTCGAGGACCGTGCCGCCGGTGACGGTGAACACGCCGAACCGTAGCGGTGGTTTCACGGTTGCGCCGGGCTGCGCGGCTGGGGCAAGTTGTTCGAGGAACGGCAAACATATCGCGGCCCTGGCCCCGCGAAGGAACGCCCGTCGGTTGACAGTATGCACTTGCGGCATGTGTTACTCGTCTTCTTTTGGGTTCCGGCGGTGCTGGAACGGGAAGCTATCCGCCACGCCCGCGACCAACACCGGGAACTGGTAACCGTTCTTCTCCAGGTCCGCCACGATCGCTCTCACTGCCGGCGCGTCACTTGACTGCAACTCGCGGCCCAGCGCGAACACCAGCAACCTCTCCGTCACGTTCTCGACAAACCGCGACTGCTTCTTGAGCAACACGGCACGCAGTTCCCGCGGGCCGTTGAAACTGTCGCCACCGGGCAACTTGCCGGTCGCGTCCACGTCGCCGCCGGACTTGCGCCAGCGCCCGACCGCGTCGAAGTTCTCAAGTCCGAAGCCGATGGGGTCGATCTTCGCGTGACACCCGGCACAGTTCGCTTGCGTCGCGTGGAGGGCGAGTTTGTCGCGGAACGACTTCGCTTCCTTCGCGCCTTTCGCGTCCTCCGCGTTGCCAACATTCGGGGGCGGCGGGGGAGGGGGGGTGCCGAGAATCACGTCGAGCACGTATTTGCCACGAAGCGTCGGGCTGGTGCGGTTCGTGTGCGAGGTCATCGCGAGGACCGCGCCCATGCCGAGCAACCCACCGCGGTTCGGGTCACCGAGCTTCACCTTCTGGAATTCCGTGCCTGCGACGCCCGCGATGCCGTAGTGCCTTGCGAGGTCGCCATTCAGATAGGAGTAGTTCGCGTCGAGTAGGTCCGTAATGGGGAGGTCGTCGGTCCGCAGATGGTCGAAGAATAGTGCAACCTCGTCGTGCATCGCGAGTCGCAATTTCGGCGTGAACGTCGGGAAGAACTCGGTGCTCGGCCGCGCTTCGGGGAGCTTCTTCAACTGGAGCCACTGCTCCGCGAATGTATCCGTCAGCGCTCGCGCTTTTGTGTCGGCGAGCATCCGCTTCACCTGGCCCGCATACACATCTGGCTTGCTCAACTCGCCCTTGTCGGCGAGCACGAACAGGTCCGCGTCGGGCATGCTCGACCACAGAAAGTAGCTCAACCGTGTCGCGAGTTCGTGGTCGTTCACGCGATACGGTTTCTCTTCTTTCGCGCGATCGCGTTCGACACGAAGGAGGAAGTGCGGCGATACTAGCACCGCGTGGAACACCGGCTTCAGCGCGTCTTCAAACTTCGCGCCACCCTTCGTGGCCTTGTCGAAGAGCGTGAGCAACCGGTCCACCTCCTTCGCTTCGACGGGGCGACGGTATGCGCGGCGCGCGAGCTGTCCGACGGTGCCCTTCGCGTCGCCCGGTTTCACAACTTTCACGAGCAGAGGCGGCAGTTCGCCGGGCTTCGGCTTCGGGCCTTTGGCGGGAAAAGCATACAACCGCTCGACGACGAGTTCGGCCGCAGCGAAGTACTTCTCGGTGAGCGTGTCAGAGAACGCGAGCGCGGCGGCGAGGTTGTCGAAGCTCTCGCCTGAGTCATCTGGCATTCCTACTGCGCCGCTCACGTCGAAGTCCACGCCAAGTAGGTCGCGTAGCGTGCGGTTATATTCGCCAGGAGTGAGTCGGCGCACAACGGACTGCCCGGGGTCCGGTTGCTTGCGGTCAAGTTCGTCGGCCGCTTCGAGCGTCGATTTGATCCACTTCACGACGCGTGCGCGTTCGTCCTTCGTTGGCTGCTTCGCGCCTTGTGGCGGCATCTCGTCGCTGGCAAGTTGCTCCGCGACCTCGCGCCACGCCTTGCGCCGTTTGAGAACACTCTTCTCGTCGGGGTACGCGGCAAGGTTCAAGCCGGCCTTCTGCATTTTCTCGCCGTGGCATTTCGCGCAGTAGGTATCCGTGAACGCACGCACGTCCGCGAACGTCGGCGAGGCCGCAGGTGACGCGGCGCCCCCGACCGCAGGATCGCTCGGAACGATGAGAAGCAAGAGCAACGGCAGGTGGGCGGAGCAGCGGGTGTGCATGTGCAGTCAGCGGGTGATTTCGGTTTCCTCAGAGTATACTCAAGACCCGCGGCGTGGTATGTTCAATCCCTTCCACCCGCCTACCTTGATGGCTTCGCGCCTAACTCGTTCCGAATCTCCCTTCGCTGAGGATCGCGCAATGACGACCCGCTTTCCCAAATCCGTACTTGCCGCGAGTTGCTTGTTCGCGCTCGCGGTGTGCGTTGGTGTCGTCGCCTCGCAACCGCCGAAGTCCAACCCCGAACCGCGGTTCCCGGGTGCGCTCAGCATCGACCCGCCGCACATCAGCACCGACAAGGGCGTGAAGAACGACTTCGACATCGTCTACGTGCGGGCACCGCGGAAGACACCGGACGGGCGCTCGAAGTGGGCCGAAGTCGGCGACCCGCGAACGATGGAGCCAGGCGCGGACCTGATGCTTCTGCACCCCAACGGCAAGGAAGAAGTGCTGGTCGCAGTGACCGAGAAGGAGTCGATCGCGGACCCGCAGGTGTCGTTCGACGGGTTGTCGGTCTATTTCGCGAAGATGCACGACGCGACCGGCCACAAAGGCGCGGACATCTACAAGGTGCACGTTCCGACGAAGAAAGTTACTCGACTCACGCAGCAGACGTTCACGCCGAACACCGGGGCCGCGGACTGGTCGAAGACGGCGCTGCCATCGTGGGGCGTGTACAACCTCGGCCCGTGTCCGCTGCCCGGCGGAAAACTCGCGTTCGTCAGCGACCGCAACGCGTTCAAGGCGACGAACCCGGGTTACGCACCGAACGCGCTCGCACTTCAATTGTTCACGATGGACGACGACGGGAGCAACGTGGAGTGCATCGGGCACTTAAACTTGGCGATGGCGCTGCACCCGGTCGCGCTGCAAGACGGGCGCATCATGTTCAGCTCGCTCGAATCGCAGGGCTTGCGCAGTCAGCACTTGTGGGGCGTGTGGTCGATCAACCCGGACGGCACCAACTGGGGACCGATGTATAGCGCGTTCGAGATCGGTAACGGCACCGCGGACTCGACGCACTTCCAGACGCAACTCTCCGACGGCAGCATCGTGGTCCAGAGCTACTACAACCTGAACAACTTCGGGTTCGGCACATACCTGAAGTTCCCACCGCAGGCGCCGGACGGGTACGCGGGGTTCGGCCCAGGCTACAAACAAGACCCGCGAAACGCGAAGGTGCGCCACGGTCGCCACTCCGACGGGCGCGGAAACTACATCCAGTTCCCGTTCAGCCCCTACGGCATCGAAGCGCTCACTCCGTTCGTGCTGAAAGGCGACTGGCCTTCGGAACCGTCGGTGCCGGGCAAGAACGACTCGCCACGCGTGGGCAAGGTCACCCACCCAGCCGGCGCGCCGGACAATCACGTGCTTACCGCGTGGTCGGCGGGGTCGATCAACAGTACCACCCGACACACGCCCGCGTTCGATAGCGGCATCTACTTGATCAAAGGCGGGAAAGCCGTTAACGAACCCGGCGAGATGCGCCTCATCAAGAACGATCCGAAGTACCACGAGCAATGGCCGCGCGCGCTGGTGTCGTACAAGCGAATCCACGGCATCGACGAACCGAAGAACCTCACCGCGCTCGCCAACAACGGCAAGTTGTCGAAGCACCTGCCCGAAGGCACGCCGTTCGGTCTGGTCGGCACGTCGAGCTTCTATAAGCGCGAAAGCTACCCTTATGGCGTCGTGAAGCCGGGCGCCGTGACCGCTAGCTTCGCAGGTGAGAAGGATCCAACCGGGCACAAGGGCTTCGACACGTCGCACAACTGGAGTGTGCAGGGCGCTGATGCAGGACTGTACGCGAACGACGACATTCACGCGGTGCGTATCGTACTGCTGGAACCGACCACGGAAGCGAAGAACGGCCGCACGTACTACAACCACGCCCGAGAGCGCATGAGGATTATCGGGGAATTGCCACTCCGCAAGTTCGGCGCGGAAGGCAAGCAACCGACCGACCCGGACGGGAACCCGGACACGAGCTTCCTCGCGAAACTTCCCGCCGATGTCGCGTGGACGTTTCAGACGCTCGACAAGAAGGGGATGGTGTTGAACTCCGCGCAGACGTGGCACCAGGTGCGTCCGGGTGAAGTGCGCACCGACTGCGGCGGCTGTCACGCGCACAGCCAGAAACCCACCGAGTTCAAGCTCACTGCTGCGGCAAAGCCTGACTACACTGTGTTCGATTTGACCCAGAAGACTTCGCTCCTGACGACGAAGGCGAAAGACGAGTCGAAGAAGAAGTGGGACGCGAAGGACGAAACCGGCGTGCGCTACCAGGACGGCACGAAGACGGTCGAGTATCACCGCGACATCAAGCCAATCTTCGCGCGGAGCTGTGTCGCGTGCCACAGCGGGAAGCTCGACAAGCCGGCGGGGAATCTCGTTCTCGACGACGACGCGACGGTGAAGGCTCCCAGTCCCGCGAGCCAGAGCTTCGACATCACCGTACCCGGCACCTACGCCAGACTTGCGGCCGACCCGCAAGGCAATTGGGGCCACAAACCGCTGCACCACCACCACTGGTCGCATCTCGCGAACTCCGCGTCACGATACGTTCGCATGATGCAGTCGCGCCGGAGCCTGCTTATTTGGAAGGTCTATGGTGAACGGCTCGACGGCTGGCAGAACGACGACATGCCGTATGAGACCGTGGCCGGTGATCCAGAATCACTGCGCCACAAGGGTAAGCCGGTGCCGGACACGAAGCAGAACCGAGAGATCGCGCACACCGGTTACACCGGAAGCATAATGCCGCCGCCGGACGCGGTGAAGAGCGGCAAGGTCGCTGCGCTGAGTGACGAGGACAAGCTCACGCTGGTGCGGTGGATCGACCTCGGGTGCCCCATCGACCTGATGTTCGACCCCCAAAAGCCGCTTGCGGCTTTGCACGGTCCGGGCTGGCTGCTCGACGATCAGCGCCCGACACTTGCGCTCACGCTCCCAAAGGTCGGACCGAATGCGATCTTCGACCGCATCGTGATTGGGTTACACGACACCGGCACCGGGCTGGACACCGCAAGCCTGAGCGTGGTGGCCGATGTCGCGGTGAATGGCGTCGCGGCCGGTGAAAACCTCGCGAAGCAGTTCAAATTGGCGTCGCCAGGTGTCTGGGAGTTGAAACTCACGAAGCCGGTCGCGTCGCTGCCGAAGGGGACGCTGACCGTGAGCGTGAAGGACAAGCAGGGGAACGTGACACTTGCGGATCGCACGTTCTTCGTCGTGCCAGGACGGAAGTGAGTGCTTGTGGCGTCTTGCGGAAAACCCGCGAAGCCGCAAGCGGCGAACCACGTGGTTCGCCGCT
>SXID01000238.1 GCA_005772955.1 Planctomycetia bacterium | reverse complement strand
TCCAGGAGCGGTTGGAAAGCGAGTTGGCCGGCCTTGCCGGTGGTGATGAGAAACTCGCGGGGCTCTCACGCGAGGTGGAGCAGGCGCGTGCAGGCTTGCGGGCCTCGGAATACCAGCCGCGACGAGACCGCGGAGCCGGGCGAGAATATCAGAACGGGATTGCATGAGAACCAGAGGTCAGAGGTCAGAGGACTGACGAATCGGAAGCGGTGTCTCCCGCGTCTGACCTATGATCCGCTGCCGGCTTGTGTCCACCGCCTTCTGTCTTCTGTTCTTGGTCTTCTGACCGCTGTTCTCTGTTCTCCGTCCTCGGGCTCTCGGTTTCCGTAGCCATCTTCGCTTCGGCTTGTGCGAGCAACTCGTTGAGCAATTTCTCGGTGTCGTCCGGTGGCGGTGTCGTGTTCAGAGCGGGTCGGCCCCCGCGCACACGCCAGATGACCAGTTCGCACACCAACACGAACACAAAGCCCCAGAACGCCATCGTGAGCGGGACGCGGACGCGGAGTGATTCGGCCACGGGGTCGTTCGGGCTGGTGCTGCGGGTCGCGTTCCCGGTCAACCACAAGCCAGCGAGTTCAGCGAACAGCACCCCGACAAGTGCGAGGACGCCCGCGGTTAACCCGCCGTGCAACAGGATGCGCCTCAACACTGGGTGCATGAGCCTGCCCTCGAATGTTCGTTACCCAGTAACATATCACGCGATCGTGCCATAATCTGTCAGACCCGGAATCATCGGAGGGCGTTCCATGTCCGTTCTGCTCGTCGGCACGCTGGACACCAAGGGGACCGAGTTCGCGTACGTGCGCGACCGGCTGCTCGCGGCCGGTGTTACCGTGCTCGTCGCGGATACGGGCGTGTTGGGGCCGCCCGCGTTTGCGCCCGACATCGCGCGCGACGCCGTGTTCTCCGCGGCCGGGGCGAACCACGAACAGGTGCGCGCCGCCGGTGATCGCGGGAAGGCGGTCGAACTCGCCGCGGCCGGGATCGCCAAACTCGCAGCGGAACTTCACAAACAGGGGAAGCTCTCCGGCGTGCTGAGTCTCGGCGGTTCGGCCGGCACGACGATCGGCACCGCCGCGATGCGGGCGCGTCCCGTCGGCGTGCCGAAGCTGATGGTCAGCACGCTCGCGAGCGGGCAAGTTCAGCACTACGTCGGCACGCGCGACGTGATGATGATGTACTCCGTCGTGGACATCGCCGGGCTGAACCGCATCAGCCGTGTGGTGCTGGATAACGCGGCTGGTGCTATGATCGGGATGTTTTCGGTTGGCTGCGAGCCGGAGGCGAGCGTGTCCGACAAACCGGTGATCGCCGCGACCATGTTCGGAGTGACGACCCCGTGCGTAGAAGCCGCGCGGAAGATTCTCGAAGCGGCGGGTTACGAGGTGCTGGTGTTCCACGCGACCGGCACCGGCGGGCGCACGATGGAGGGCTTGATCCGTGACGGTCTGGTTGCAGGCGTGCTTGACATCACCACGACCGAACTCGCGGACGAACTCGCGGGCGGGATTCTCTCGGCCGGACCGGATCGCCTCACCGCGGCGGCCATCGCGGGCGTGCCGCAGGTCGTTTCGCTTGGCGCGCTGGACATGGTGAACTTCGGCCCGCGCGACACTGTGCCCGACGGGTACAAGCACCGGCTCTTCTACCAGCACAATCCGACCGTGACGCTGATGCGCACCACGCCTGAAGAGCTGGACCGATTAGGAAAGGGCGTTGCGGAGAAGACGAGCGCCGCGAGCGGACCGACATGCGTGATGGTGCCGCTGAAGGGCGTCTCCGCGATCGATGCCGAGGGTAAGCCGTTCTGGTGGCCGGACGCGGACGCGGCGCTCTTCCAGAGCCTGCGGAACTGGATCGCGCCTTACGTGGAACTGGTCGAACTCGATCGGCACATTAACGACCCAGCCTTCGCGGAAGCGTGCGCGCACAAGCTGTTGGGGATGATGGCGCACCCCGTCCACAAGGGCGGGGTTCGCTAGCCTTCATTCCTTCGGCAGCGCCTTGCCGTTGACGGTCTTCACGCCGTCCTTGTTCACGGACTTGATCACGTAGCGGAAACCCTCGCCGAAGTCGCTTGTCGCCAACCCCAGTATCTTCAGGTCGCCCTTCTCGTCGAGCTTCGTACTGAGGTTCAACCTGCTCCCGACGGTGGTGGCGACGATGAGGATTTCCTTGTCGAAGTTCACCTTCACCGGTTCTTTGATGCCCCACGCCTTCGCGAGCTTATCCCACGCTTTCGCGGAGGCGATCACGCCGTTCTCCGGCATTTCCTTCGCGAGTTTCGCGTCAGCGTTTGACGCAAAGATATTGACGGTGAGTTTGGCCGGTTCCTTCTTCGGTTCTTCAGCGGGGGCGAACGGAACGAGCACGACAACCGCGAGTGCGGTGACGAGCAGTGAACGAACCATGTGGAAACTCCTGTGGATGTATTCGTCAGGGTGATTTGTCCGTTGGGCCTTGGAGGCATGCCTTCCAAGGTGCCATTTTATCCGCCACAATACGCGCACCGCGCTCAGTCATCTCCGTCCGCCTCCGCGCTCTCGGGGTGGTATTTCCGTATCAACTTGCGCACGGTGGCGCGCGCGAGGCCGAGCCAGCGGGCCGCGACGAGCCGGTTGCCGTCCACCTGCCGCAACACTTCGTCCAGTACCGCCGGTTCGACGGCTTCGATCACCTTCAGGTGAAGGTCGGCCGGTTCGCGCCCTTCGAGAACCTGCACCTGTTCGCGCACCCACTCCGCGACCAGTGACCGCAGGCGTTCCAAGGTCGAGGCCGGTCCGGTCGCGGTACTCGGTTCGGGGAAGTGTTCCGGCCGCAGTGCGGCGCCGCGCGATTCGATCGCGGCGTGTTCGATCGCGTTGCGGAGTTCGCGCACGTTGCCCGGCCACGGGCGTGCTTTCAGAAAGGCGAGCGTATCGGCGGGCATAGCACCGGCCGCGTTCGGCAATCCGAACTTGCGCAAGAAGTGTTCGGCGAGCAGCGGGATGTCGTCCACGCGATCGCGCAGCGGCGGCAAATGAATGGGGTACACGTTCAAGCGGAAGAACAGGTCGTTCCGGAACCTCCCCTCACGCACGGCAGCGGAAAGGTCCGCGTGCGTCGCGGAGACGATTCGCACGTCGACGGTTTGCGATTCACTTCCACCGACCGGTTGCACTTCCTGACGCTCCAGTACGCGGAGCAACTTCGCCTGCACCGGCAGCGGGATGTCCGCGAGTTCGTCGAGGAACACGGTGCCGCCGTCGGCGAGTTTGAGCAGCCCGTCGCGCGCCTTCTCCGCTCCTGTGAACGCGCCCTTCACATGACCGAATAGTTCGCTTTCGACGAGGTTCGGGTTGTACGCCGCGGCGTGCGCCGCGAGCAGCGGCTTGCCGCGCCGCGGGCTGTTCGCGTGTACCGCGCGGGCGACGAGTTCCTTGCCGGTGCCGCTCTCGCCGGTGATGAGGACACACGCCACCGTCGGCGCGACGAGTGCGATGCGCTTGAACACGGTCTGCATCGCGGGGCTGCGCCCGATGATCGCGTCGGGGCTATTGTCTTCTTCAGCGAGCGAATTTGACCCGGTCGCTGACGCTCCGGGTTCGCCGTGCTGAGCGAGCGCACGCTTGGCGGCGTCAATCGCCTGGGCCAAATCAAAGGGCTTCGCGAGGTAGTCGAACGCGCCGCCTTCGACAGCCTTCACCGCGGTGTTCAGGTTCCCGTGTGCAGTGATGACCACGACCGCCGCGCCCGGCGCCGTCTTCTTGAGTTCGCCGAGCGCGGTGAGCCCATCCATGCCGGGCAACCGCACGTCGAGAAAGACGAGATCCGGCGGGTTCTTCTTCGCCTTCGCGAGACCGTCCTCGGCGTTCGCGGCCACTTCGACGCGGTACTTCTCGCGCTCGAATGTTCGCCGGAGCGCCCATGCGATCGGTTCCTCATCGTCGATGATCAAAACGGAGTGGACCACGAGGTGATTGTACCGCGGTACGTAGTGTGGGCAAAGTTAACGTTTTGCTCGGTGCCGCGTAGGTCCGGTGTTGCCACACGTACCGGAAGCCGATGCGTTCGTAAACCGGGCCGCGCTTCGGGCCGGAACGCAACGCGCCGTGTGTGCACCGTACGCCGTGGCGTGAGCAATCGCGGCCCGTTTCACCGGTACGCCGACCGCGATACTTTTCCAGGGTCGCACGTTCGCCGTGAAGGAGAGCCCGATTCACGTCTGGAGCCGCCCGTGCGCGAAGTGTCTGAGGGACAGCGCGATCGGGCAGCGCGCGATCCGTCAATCGATCTCTTCCCAGACGCTGCTCGTTGCGCCGATCTCTTCAAAGTACGTGAGCATCCGCTGGTAGAACCGGTCGTTCGCGAGCGTCGCGCTGTCGCCGATCACGAGTAGTTTGCGCCTGGCGCGCGTGAGTGCCACGTTTGTGCGCCGCGTGTCCGCGAGGAAGCCGATTTCGCCTTCGTTGTTGGACCGCACGAACGAAACGACGATCGCTTCCTTCTCTCGACCCTGGAAGCCGTCCACGCTGTCGATCTCCAAGCCGTCAACGTTGGCGAGGCGTTCGCGGAGCAACCGCACCTGCGCGCGGTACGGCGTGATGACCCCGATTTGGGAAGCCGCCACACCCGCCGCGAGCAGCGCGCGAACCTTCTTCACCGCTAGCGTCGCTTCTTGCAGGTTCCGCCGACTGCCGGTGTCTTCTTCGAGTTCTTCGTCGTAGCTCGCCCCCGCCGTGTCGATGAACTGCACCGGCGTTTCGGTGAGCGGTTCCGCGATGACACCGGGCAGGTCGCACAGCCGATGGTTCTCGACGCTCTCGTGCGCGATCAGGTTTCGGTCGTAGAACTCCGCATTCGAGAACCCCATGATCGCGCTGTTCATCCGGTGCTGCACGGTGAGCAGACGCGACATGTCCGTTCCGAACCGCGAGACAAGCCGTTCCATGAGGCTGATCGAAAGCCCGCGTTCGGCCGCTTCGGGCGAGATGATCGTGGGCGGAAGCTGGCAGTGGTCGCCCGCGAGGATGAGCTTGTTCGCGCGAAGCAGCGGCACCCAGTTCGTCGGTTCGGTGGACTGGCACGCTTCGTCGATCACGACCACATCGAACCGGCGCTGGCCGAGCAGTTGGCTATCGAGTCCCGTGAGCGTGGCGCAGATGATTTTGGTTTCGTCCAGCACTCGCTCAATGGCGAGCGCCTGGAGTTTGCGCACTTCCGAAAGCATGTCACGTGCTTCGCGTCGGAGCGCGGCCTTCTCGCCGGGCTGCGGCTTGTCTCGCGTCCACTTGTCGGCCTGGCGGAACAGTGCGAACGCGTCGCGTGCGACTCTGCGTGCTTGCCTCGCATCGGGGTGTTTCTCCGCGAGGATGTCCACCGCACGCGCACGGAGTTCCGGCATGATGCGGGCCGGGTGGCCGAGTCGCACCGGGAGTTCGCCAGCCGCGAGGAGTTTCTCAAGGAGATTATCGACCGCGTGGTTGCTCGGTGCGCATGCAAGCACCGTATCGCCCTTCGCGACCGCCTGGCGGATGAACTCGACGACGGTGGTAGTTTTGCCCGTGCCCGGCGGACCGTGGATGATCGCAAAGTCAATTGCTGCGAGCGCGAACTCAACTGCGGCAAGCTGGGGTTCGTTGAGGGTGTTTTTGTCTTTGCCCTCTCCCCTTGCGGGAGAGGCTGGCGAGTCTTCGAGACGGGTAAGGGGGGAAGCTGCACGCGCCGTAGCGCTTTCCCCCTCACCCGCCGGCGAAGCGCCGGCACCCTCTCCCGCAAGGGGAGAGGGCAAAGACGCCCTCCCCAACAGCACTTCGCGTAGCTCCGCGAGTCGGTCGCCGCTCGCGCTCGCGGCACGGCGCAACGCGTCCTGCTGGCGTACGCGTGATACTTCATCGGGGGAAAGATCGAGACGCCACACCGCTTCATCGGGGAGTTCGTCGTCCGGCGGGTCGATTGCGACGCCGATTGTGGCCGAGTCGCGGTCGTAGATCACGCCCCGGTACGACGGCACCCGGCGGTTCACGTTCGTCTGGTTCAGCACGACCGGCGAACCTGGGCCGAGACGCGAAGGCGGTAGCGGTTCGTTCAGCGTCTTGCGCCCAAA
This sequence comes from Planctomycetia bacterium, assembly GCA_005772955.1. GTDB lineage: Bacteria > Planctomycetota > Planctomycetia > Gemmatales > Gemmataceae > Gemmata. The sequence continues at coordinate 20,701 of SXID01000238.1, read as the reverse complement.
GGTGAGGAGCAAGCGCCCGCCGAGGCCGAACTCCGAATCGCGAAGGACGAGTCGGGTGAGCGTGCTGCCGTCGCCAACGGCGGAACCTTCTTCCGCTTGGGCGCGGCGACGCGCTTCTTCTTGCTCGGCTTTGGCTTCGAGGTCGAGGAGGTTGGAGAGATTGCCGAGGTGGTCCGCGTTGGTGAAGTCACCTTTGCCCGCGAAGCGGACACGCACCGGCTTGTCTTGAAGCGTGGCGCCGTCGAGCGCCTTCACGAGCGCAGCGGCTTTCGCGTCCGGCACTTCGACCGTAGCGCCGCGACCGACGAACGCGATCTTCCCGATGTGCTTGCTGTCGAGTTTCCCGCCGGTGCAGACGAACGACAGCACGACGCCGGGCGAACACCGCGGCGGGACCGGATCAATGTGGATGAGGGCCATGTGCGGAACCGACTCGTGACGCGGAGTTACCCCGCGTCATGATACCAACCGCCGGGAAGTGCGCGTGGTCAGTGAGTGCTGCTCGGGCCGATCGCGACCTGCCGCCAATGGCGACACTGGTTGGCGCGGAAGCGAGCGGCCGCCTCGTCGTGGGTTCCGTCATCTCGGGTAACGCTGGCGATCGGTTTGGCACCGTGCGCGGACGCTGGCTCGTCACCGGAGCGAGCGAACCCCCACACGCACAACCCGCACACCATCGTCACCGCGATCAACAATCGCCGCAAACTCATTCTGGCTTCCTCCCACTGCTTCCTTGCGTGGTCGTGGGGGGGGATAACGTCGCGTGCCGCGGAAGTCAACAGGGTCGGCGCTCAGATTGCGGAGAGCGGGTCGCGTTCAACGCGGCAGGCCCACGCGGTGACGCCGGGCCAGTCGGTAACAAGCTTCGCGGCGAGGTCTTCGACGGCGGGGCGTTCGGTCGCGTAGTGGCCCGGGAGAATCAGCGCGACGTTCGCGCCGCGCGCGGTGAGCGCGTCGTGGAACCGTACTTCGCCGGTGAGGAACACATCGGCCTTGCGTTTGATCGCGTCGGTGAGGAACTCGCTAGCCGCGCCGCACGCGACCGCCACCGTTCGCACTGGGCAGTTCAGATCACCAACCACTTGCACCGCGTTTGCTTTCAGCGAGGTCTTCGCGTGGCTTGCCAGTTCGCCCAGAGTCGTGGGTTGTTCCAGTGCGCCGATACGCCCTTCGCCGCCGCTGGGGTTCGGCTTGAGCGGGTAAACGTCGAACGCTGGTTCTTCGTAGCTGTGGGCGTTTCGCAAAGCCGCAACCGCGCCCGAAACCAGCGACTCCGGGACCACGACTTCAAGGCGCCACTCGGGGACTTCCTCGCGCCGGCCCATCTGCCCGACGACGGGGTTGGTCGAATCGGTGCCGAAAAACGTGCCGGTGCCGGGCAACCGGAAACTGCACTCGCGATACTGCCCGACCACGCCGGCGCCGGCCGCGAACAGCGCGTCGGATACCTTCTTCAAATCCGCGTCCGGTACGAACACGACGAGTTTGCATTGTCGCCGCGCCTCACGCGGGCGCAGTGGAACCGCGTTTACCATGCCGAGTTTCTGGCACAGCCCGTCGTTGATCCCACCGGCGCAGTTGTCGAACGCGGTGTGTGGTGAGTACACCGCGACCCCCGCTCGCAACAGCGGAAGTGCGACCTGTCCATCGGATGTGGTCGTGGTGAGTTTCTTCGCACCGCGGAATAGCACTGGGTGGTGCGAGACGATGAGATTCGCGCCCTCACGAATTGCTTCTTCAGCTACGTCCGGCGTGAGCGTGAGGCACGTCAGCACGCGCTCGACGTTCGCGGCGGGGTCACCGAGCAACAGCCCGACGTTGTCCCAATCCGCAGCGGTGGTGCACGGGGCGAACCGCTCCAAGTAAGCGGCGAACTCGGCAACTGTAGGCATGGGCAATGTTCCGCACGAAGAGGACTAACCACAGAGGCACAAGAGACACAGAGAAGAAAAGAAGAGAGTGGTTTGAAGTACTCTTCTTCTGTTTTCTCTGTGTCTCTGTGCCTCTGCGGTTAGTTTGTACTCAACCTCACACTCATTTCCGCGGGAGCAGGTCTGGGAGATTCGCGATCCGAACCGCGGTCACGGCCATCACCTGCGCGCCCTGAATCAGGTTCGGCTCCTTCGCCTTGTCGAACGTGTCTGATTGCGTGTGGTGTGTAAGACGGTATCCTTCCATGTCTTGGCGACATGCGAACCCGGGAACGCCGAATCGCTCGAACGACTGGTGGTCCGTGCCGCTCAGGAAACCCACGTCAAGCCCCTTCCACCCATCGAGGGGGACAAGCGTGGCGAGTTGCGGTTCCAGCAACGGCATCAGGTACTTGCGGCCCTGTAAGCCGAAGCCAACCACCTTGCCCGTCCCGGTGTCGTGGACCAGCGCGACGGAGTGTTTTGGCATGTCGGCTTTGTACTTCTCGACGTACTTCGCGGAACCCACCAACCCCTGTTCCTCTCCCGTGAAGAGGCAGAATCGGATCGTTCGCTTGGGGCCGTTGCCCTGCTTGGCCATCGCCGCCACCACACGGGCCGTCTCGAGCACGATACAACTGCCGGTGCCGTTATCGGTGGTGCCGCTGGCCAGATCCCACGAGTCGAGGTGGGCGCCGACAACTACGATCTCGTCGGGTTTCTCGCTGCCGCGAACCTCGCCGACAGTGTTGTAAACGGTGATCGGTCCCGGCACGAACTTGTTCTCGACTTCCACCTCTACTCGCGGCGGGGTCTTCTCGGTTGTCGCGAGCCGGTAGAGCAGCGCGTAGTGTTCATGTGCCAGGAACAACTGTGCCATCCCTTCCTGGGCCGTGACCCGATCGCCGCGACCCCAACTGCCGCCGGTGACGACCAGACCATGCGGTTTGGCCGAGTCGCTCAGGACGCAGGCCGTGCCTTCTTCGCGGGCGAACGCGAGGATTTCCGTTGTGAATCCGAAGCGAGGCTGACGCTCCTCACGCAGCCACGAGCCGACGGCAACGTCTTCGGGCGGGTTGGTTGTTTGCTCGATTTTCTTGGGATCGTCCTTTGGCGGCTCCTTCTTCGCGGGGGCGGTACCGGGCGGATCCTGAACCGGTTTCACGTTTGCCGGGGACGAAATGAGGATCACCGCGTTCTTCAATTTCCCCTTGTACGCTTGCAAGTCGGCCTTGTTGTTGGCTTTGATGACGATCACGTCACCGGTCACTTTGCCCTTCGTGCCCGGTGCCCAGGCACGGGAGGCAACCGTCAAGACGCGACCGTTGCCCGGTTCCAGGAGTTTCATGTTCGCCTTGCCGCGTTCCCAGCCGACCGGGATCTCCCAGGGTTCCAGGCGCACGTTCTCCAGGCCGTAGGCCTTCATCTTCTCCGCGGTCCACTTGTTCGCCTTCTCCAGACCCGCGGAGCCGGTGAGCCGGGGGCCGATCACGTCAGAGAGGTACTGCAGGTTCTTCATGATCTCGGACCGAGCCTTGATCTCCGCGATGAGCACGCGGTCCATCTCGGACGGGGCCGCGCGCGGCGGCGGCGCTACTTCCGCTGTTCGCGCGTCTGATTTCAGGAGAAGAAAGCACAGCCCGCCGAGCGCGGCGGTCAGGAGTACGCGGGCGAACGGGATACGCGGCGACATGGGACGGCTCCAGTTGGTGCGGGTGTGGGAAGTGAGAGGGAGTGGGTATTGTGTGCGGACACGAGAGCGGAAACAACCGCGTGGTTGCACTTTTGCGGCGATCTCGCGAACCGCTTTCTCTTGGCGCGGCTCGCACCTGTCGTTATGAGAGCCAACCCGCGTTAGCCCGCGGGTCTGATTCGAGGGTCACGGATGCCCGGTCGCCGGCCGCTACTCGCACTCGTATCGTTGTTCGCGTTTACGCTCCCCGCGTGCCTCAGCGTCCGCGCGGAGGTCGGGCCTAAACCCATCCCCGTGCCGGAACAGCGAGCGGAACTTGAGGCGAAGACGAAGGCCGAGGTCAACCAACCCTTACGGGGGACCGACTTCGGCGTGCTGCCGAAGTCGCCCGGCACGGTACTGCAAAAGACATCCGGCTCGCAGACGACCTCGAACCATAACACCAAAACGCCAAAGCAGAACCCCGCCGCCTCGCCTGTAAATCCGGTGCGCCCCTCCAGCGGCGAACCGGGGCCGTTCCCGGTGCTTCCGCCGATCACCGTGCCGCCGGAGTCGCTGCTGCTCGCTGCTGTCCGAGCCTACACCGAGGGGCGTCCGGAGCAGGCCATCGAGATCATTCGCAGGATGGACAAGAACAACCAGGATTTGGTGCTTGCCGTGTTGCCAATCCTTGCACGCGGCGTGACCGCGGACCTGACGAACGATCCCGCGACCACGGCCGCACTCGTGGAGCAACTTCGCGGCACAATGGTGAGGCTCGAATCGCGGGCCGCGCTGAAGATCGAGAAGGTCGCGTTCTGTAGCGACGTGGCAGGGTTCGGCAGGTTTGTGGCGCGACCGGAGGCCAACCCGTATCGGCCCAACGAACGTGTGCAACTGTATCTCGAACTGCGGAATCTCGGCAATCAACCGACTGGCGACGGGTTCCTCACGCACGTCCAGGCCGCAGTCGAGATTCGCGACGCGAACGACAAGGTAGTCGCGCAGATCGACCCGGACGACCACCGCCGCGTGCCGGTTGTGAAGTTCGAGAAACGGCTCGTCACCCGGTCACCACTACACGACTTCCACGTGCTGTACATCTTCGCCGCGCCGCCCGCACCGGGCGTGTACACGGTCACCGTTCAACTCAACGATTCCGCTGGTCGCCGCACCGTGAAGAGTCAGCCGGCCGAATTCCGCGTCGCGGGGCCATGAGAAAGTTCCAAGTCCCAGCAGTTCCAAGTTGAACACGTGGACTGACGGCCGTTCGCCCACTCCGTACTGTGAACCGGATGCGGTGGACTGCGACCGCCAACAACTGAACCCTGAACCCTGCACACTATGCCGAACATCGTCTTCCACGCCGGAACAGTGACCCGCGAGGAGCGAGCGAAGGTTCTGAAACAATCCGGGGCGACGCTCTGGTTCACGGGTCTGTCCGGGTCGGGGAAGTCCACCCTGGCGATGGCGCTCGAACAGGTGCTCATCCAGCGCGGGCACGCGGCGTACGTACTCGACGGCGACAACGTGCGGCTCGGTCTGAACGCCAGCCCCCAAATCCTGGCCGAAACACGCGGGTACAGCGAAGAACAGTCGCAGCGATTCGGACTGGGGTTCACCGCGGCCGACCGCGAGGAGAACGTCCGGCGCATTGGGGAGGTCGCGAAGCTGTTTGCGGACGCCGGGTTGTTCGCACTGACCAGCTTCATCAGCCCGTACCGCAAGGACCGCGAAGCGGCCCGCAGCGCACACGAGCAGAACAAGACAGGCCCGATTCTGTTCATCGAGGTGTACGTGAACACCCCTCGCGAGACGTGTGAGCAGCGTGACCCGAAGGGACTGTACACGCAAGCCCGCACCGCGCTGGCGGCTGGGAAGGGGATCGGCTTCACGGGCGTCGATGATCCTTACGAACCGCCGGTGAAGCCGGAACTCACCTTCGACGCGACTTCCCAAACCACCGAGCAGGGCGTCGCGCTCGTGTTGGCGTACCTGGAAGAGAAGGGGCTACTGGTGACGGGATGAGTGATGAAGTCTGAGTCAAGCCAGAGGACGGTGACCGGTGGGGTTCTGACTGCTCTTCATCCTTCACCCTTCTTTTTTCCAGAGCCGTTTATGACGCGCTGCGCGGATACGCCGGGGAATGGGTCTGGCGCGGATGCGCCATGCAGAGTGGGATCATTCGGGCCGGAATTTCTTTCTCACATTGACCTGCCTGTTGACCCGACCCAGATTCTCTATTCCACTGCATATGGCGTAGACGGAGTAATCGCGCGGGAAACGTGGGAAACGCGCGATTTTGACTCAACTTGGCAGAGAGGGTTTCTTGAATGTGTTCCACACCCAACGTAGAGTTGTCGCGAATTGGTGCAGTCCCGCGAAATTCGGGCTGCTTCGCGATCGAAGCTCCTCGAACTCGCGTTCGTTGGGGTTCCTAACCGGATCATCGGGTTGACCATGCCGGCCACAAAAACCACCCGCGCCATCGCCCATCCGACCGAAGGGTTCCGCGCAGCCGTGCTGCCCGGTGCGCCGAACCGGCCGGTTCGTGTGTACGTGCCGACCGATTTCCAGCCGAAATACGCGTACCCACTCGTCGTGCTATTCCACGGCGCGGGTGAGTGTGAGGAACACGCGGCTCGGCTTGTGCCCCGGCTCAGCCGACGAAACTATATCGTGCTGTGTCTCCGTGGGTCTGTCGATCTCGGTTTGCGCGCCGATGGTCGACCGGTGTTCGGCTGGGCCGATGGAACCCCGGATCGTGGCACGAAAGCAGCGATCGCGTATGTGATGGCTCAGTTCAGTGTTCACGCCGAACGCGTGTTCCTGGTCGGCGTCGGTGAAGGGGTCGGGGCCGCTTACCGGCTCGGTCTTGCGATGGGCGACCGTGTCGCGGGAGTCGTCGCGCTCAACGGCCGGTTGCCGAAGGGCCGCGTACCCGAGAACAACCTGCGTGTGTTGATCGGCCACGGCACCGCGAACCCGGTGGTGTCCGTGGCCGATGCTCGTCGCGCCGCGACGGCGCTGACTCGCGCCGGGGCGACCGTTCGCGTAACACGTTACGCCGCCTCGCACCGCATTCATCCCGACATGCTCAGCGACGCGAACAGGTGGATCATGTCGCAGGTCATGGGCAAGGCCGTGCTTGGTATTTAGTGGTTGGTTTGAATAATCGCAACTCGCGGTTGAGGCGCGGACCAAACACTACTTAAACGCTTCCCACTCTTTCCCCAGCACCGCAGCGGCGATCTTCAGCTTCAGGATTTCGTCGGTGCCCTCGTAGATGCGGCACACGCGAACGTCGGTGAGGTGCCGACCGGGGCGGTAGAGCGTGCTCCACCCGCGACCGCCGAACACCTGCACGGCTCGGTCGGCTGCGTCCCATGCCGCGTTTGTCGCGAAGAACTTCGCCTGTGCCGCGAGCAGATCCGCCTGACGCGCCAAGTCTTTGTCGCCCGGTGCCGCGGCAGAGCGGTCCTTCATCTCGGACGCACGAAGCACCATTGACTCGCTCGCGACGCGGTCCATTTCGATGTGCGCGATGTGATCCTGAACGAGTTGGTGCCGCGCGATTTCCTTCCCGTGCTGCTTCCGCATCTTCGCGTACTCGATCACTTCCGCGAGACAATCCTCGATCACACCCAAACACCCCGCTGCGACGCTCAATCGCCCGCTCACGAGCGTGCCCAACGCGACGCGGAACCCGTCGCCCTCGGTGCCGAGTAGGTTCTCCGCGGGCACGATCACATCGTGCATCTCGAACATCGCGGTGTTGGACGTGGGCATTCCCATCTTAGCGTTCGCGGCGAAGCTCTCGGCCTCGAAGCCCTTCGCATCGGTGTCCACGACGAACGCCGAGATGCGCCCGGTGCCAACCGCATCGGCCGGGTAACCAAATGCGATGACCGCGTGCGCGATGCCGCCATTCGAGATGAGGTACTTCACGCCGTTGAGGATGTAGGCGTCGCCTTTCTTCTCGAAGGTGGTGGTCATTTCGCGCGGGTTGCTGCCCGCGTCCGGTTCGGTGAGGCCGAACGCAAGTACCTTGTCGCCACGCGAGGCCGCAGGCAGGTACTTCCGCTTGAGTTGCTCGCTGCCCCAGGTCTGGATCGGGTACGCGCCGATGCTGAGATGACCCGAGAAGAATGTGCGGACGGTGGTGCCTTCGCGTCCGATGCGCGTGAGTGCCTTGAAGTAGCTCACCGCGTCGGCGCCGCGACCCCCGTACGCGGTGTGAACGTTCATGCCGAGCAGGTTGTATTTCTTCGCGAGCGGAACCACCTGATCGTTGAACTTCCGCTCTACGTAGGCCAACTCCTCGGCCGGGCGCACTTCCTGGCAGAACGCTTCGGTGTCTTCGGCCAACTTGGCTGGATCGAATGCCATGATCTGGCTCCTGCGAGTGCGAGGGGGGATGCTGAATTGTACGCGCCGGAGTTTACTTCTTTTTGCGAGGCCTGGTCGGCTTCGCGGGCGGAGGCGCTAGCGGTGGTTCCACGCCGCCGAGCCGCGCGTTCAGCGCGAGAACCAGCTTCTTCGGGGCGATTGTGCGGTAACTCTCGTCGATCCACTCTTCCAAAAGGTCCATCGGCAACTCGTCGCCGGGGCGGAACGTGCAACTCACCCAGCTGCTCTTGCCCAGACCGTAGCCGGTCGGCTGCGCGTACCGTTGCGTGAGCGCGTACCGGCCCGATTCCGGGAGTTTCATCGTGGCCGATAACGCGCCGTCGTTCATCGCCAAACTGAGGAAGATTTTCGCCTTCACCTTGATCGCCCGGTGACCCCAGGGGAACTCTTCCGTTGCTTGTGGGTAGGTCATGGCGAGGTTGCGCAGCGCGATTTCACTTTGCGCGAGGGAGTCGGCGTCTGGCATGGAACTGCAACCTCGAGTAGAGAACAGGGGACAGGAGTTTAGCGTTCGCCCCGCAGGGGCGAAAGGTGTCACGAATCGCAAAAATTGGCGGCTGGTCGACAGGCGGCCCTTCGTCCGGTACAATATCGAGTCTGCCGGGGCGCTCGTATACCACACAGCGCGTGCTATTTCCCGGCCGGCCCCCACCGCTCCGCCTTTTCCAAAGACGCCGCCGAGGGACACCCATGCTTCGTGCCGGTTTCGCTCTCGCCCTACTCGTCGGTTCCGCTGTGCCCGCGACGGCCGCCCCGCCCTCGCCCGATCCCAAGTCTTTGACGATCCCGCAAGAGGAGCTGTCGAAGGCTCGCGAACTCGTTCACAAACTCGGGAGCGAGACGTTCACGGAACGTGAGGAGGCGGAACGCGATCTGGCCGCGATGGGCCGCGCCGCTCGCGCCGCACTACTCGATGGCGCGAACACCGACCCCGACCCCGAAATTCGTTCGCGGTCGCAGCCGCTGTTGAAGCGGGCGATTGCGCTCGAAACCAAGGCCAGACTCGACTCCTTCCTGGCCGACATCGACGGCAAGTATCAACACGACCTCCCCGGCTGGAACCGGCTCAGGGCCACGGTTCGTGGCGACTTCAACATATTCGGCTGGACGTGGACTGCTCGCCCCGATGTCGCGACCGAAAAGGCCGCACGTGAACTGTTCGTCGAGTTCCTCAACGCCACCGGCGGACGCAAGTTGCTCAGCGCACTCGGTTCGGGGACGAGCGACCTGGGCCCGACGATCGCGGCTTTGAAGCAGGATCTGTACTACGCGCGGCTCAACCGCGCTGGCGCCCCTGCGAGGACCGTCACAGCAATGGAAGTCGCGTTGATTCTGTTCGTAGATTCGCAAGTGCCGTACAAGGGCGGCGCTGCCCGGAACGGCTTGTTTGCAAACGTGCTGACCACCTCGGGCGTGATCCAGGCGACCAACGGCACCGACGGGAAATCGCAGGCGCTCAAGGCGATTCTGATGGCGTGGGTCGATACCCGCACCGATGCCTACGAGATGTACTCGGCGATGAACCTCGCGAACAACGCGCAGAACAACGACGTCGCGGGCCGGATGGCGATTCGGTTGCTCACCTCGGCCGGCGCGCCGGGTTCTTACAAGGGACTGGCGCTCACCACAATCGTGCGATTGAAGATGACCGATCAACTACCTGCCATCGAGAAGGTGTTCGCCGACGCCACCGTACTGACCACCACGATCAGAGTGGTCAACGGCATGCAGGTTCGCCAGTCGATCGAAGTACGCGACGCGGTGCTCGCCGCCGTACTCGTGATGACGGGTCAGAACCCGGAGGACTACGGTTTCGACGCGTTCCCAAAGAACCCCGGAATCGGCTTCTCCTACTCGTACGCGCGGATTTCCGACGAAAAGCGGGCGGCCGCGTTCATGAAATACGGCTGGTCCCGGATGAAAGAGAGTCTGAAATCTTCCGCGGAGAAGTAATCGCGGTGGCCGTTTGCCGCGTCGTAAATTGTAACGGGCCCGCATGGTGCCGCGCCGAATTGTGGTTGGCGCCGCATGTGTTGTGCGTCATTCTTTAGGAAGTGCGGGACACGCGCAGAATCATCAGGTGCGCTGAGGGACACACATGAGCCGGCTTCGGGCGATGCTGTTGGTGTGCGGGGCGTTTGCGGCGTTCCCGGCGTTCGGCGCCTCACCGGACCCGAAGAGCCTTGCCGTGACGCCCGAAGAGATGTCCAAAGCGCGAGAACTGGTCAAGCGCATGGGCAGCGAGGGCTACCGCGAGCGCGAAGAGGCACAAGCCGAACTCGCCAAGATGGGCCGTGCCGCGAAGCAGGCGCTCGTCGAAGGTGCGACCACCGAAACAGACCCCGAGATTCGCAACCGGAGTGTTCGCCTTCTGCCCCGAGCCGAGGCGGACGACCTGAAGGCCCGCATCGAGACGTTCCTTGAAGACAAGGACGCCAAATTCGACCACGATCTGCCCGGCCTGAAGACGTTCCGCAAGTCCCTCGGCGCGACCCCCAAGGCCCGTGAACTGTACGTCGAGATTCTCAAGTCGCCGTACAACTTGGACATGTTCGCCGCGATGGACCGGGGCAACGTCGAGGGGGGCCGCGCGACTTCCGACCGCCGCAACACTCTGTGGAGTGACATGCAGTATCGGAACAACTTCCCCGGCGGCCGGTCACCGACACCACCCAAGCCGGCAACCCTGCCGGACATCGCCGCGGTGCTCTTCGCCGAATCCGAGATTCCCCACGAGTTCATCCCGCGGACCACCATCCAGTGGCAGCAGGTGAGCGGCGTATTGCTGTTCCAACAGGGCGTTTCCCAGCAGGCCATCAACGGTAGCGGTGCCCACGCCGACGCGTACAAGGCTATCGTCGGCAAGTGGCTTGGGAGCCGCACCGACCCGATGGACCTGGCCCAACTCGTCTACCAACTCGGCAACGGCAACCTCCGGCAGTTCCCCGAAACCGGCCCGCTGCTCCGCCGCATCGTGATGCTTGACGGCGTCCAGGGTTACGCCAAAGGCCAGGCGCTCAACTTCATCGTTCAACAACGCGGCAAGGAAGAGGCCGCGTTTCTCCGGGCGATCGTCAAAAACGAGGTCCGAGTCGGCGACTACCCGGACGTATTCAAGAAGGGTGAGAACCCGGACAAGATCGTTTCGATGGGCAGTGACGCGATGGTCACGCAGGTTTGGTTCCAGCGGAATCCAAACGGCGGCGTCGCGGAGATGCACTCGGTTACGATGCGGGACGTGGCTCTCGCGTTCCTGATCACCCAGGCGGGGCAGAACATGAAGGACTACGGGTTCGAGACCCAACCGCTCCAGAACTTCAACCCCACCCCGGCCGCGTTCGGGCAGTATGCGTTCACTTCTGAGGAGAAACGGCAGGCCGGGTTCGTCAAGTTCGGTTGGTATCAGATGAAGCAGGGTCTGAAAGACCTACCCCCACGCCGCGAAGGTGAACTTCCCCCCGGTCTGCTGCCGCCCGGCCCCAAGTGATTAGAATTGACCAACGCTAACGGCCGCCCCGGAAGGGCGGCCGTCCTCAGTTTCGGCGCAACTCGGTGCTCGATACGTCGGCCCGGAAGTCGGCTTCCATCAACGGTACGAACAACTCCGCGAACTCTGCCGCGACCGCGCGTGCGTCCCAGGTGCGGAACGCGCCGGCGGCATCGATGCGCCCGCCGACAACGAGCCGGCATCCGCGCTCGAGCAACGTCCGCAGCGCCGTGTCGCGTGCGGCTTCGGTGCCGTAGTACTTGGGGTCGATCACGCGCATGGCGGTGTCCCAGCCCAGCACGAACGCGGCACCGGGGAACAGATCCGCTTTCGCCTCGAATGTCGCGGCCCGCGTGACCCACACCGGTGCGAGGCCTAAAAACTGCGTTAGTCGCCGCTCCACTTCGTCGAGTGGCAACTCCGGCTTGTCCGCGTTCGCGATGGACAACTCGAAGTGAACTTCGACGCCGAGGCGCGCGGCCGCAACCGCGGCGAGCCTGGTGTGCCCGTGGTGCAACGGGTTGAACGACCCAGACAGAATCGCCAGCGGCACCGGGGCAACGCGTGTGGTGCCCGTGGGTTCCACACACACGACAGAATGAGATTGGAGGAGGTGCCACATTGCGAACGGCCGGTGTAAGCTGGCCGGTGAGAGCGACGCGTCGTGGCGGTTGGAGACGCCACACTGCGCGTCGCGTGTGCGTCTTCCAGGCCGGCTGACACCGGCCGTTCGCCTCAGCCCTTGGCCCACGCTGGGGCGGTGATGTGGCCGTTCGCGGCGAGCGCGCGGGCGCTCACTTGCAACACGCTCAGGAACCCTTCGCTGTCCGCGTGGTCGAACGTGCCGATCGCTTCCATGCTCGCGTTCGCTTCGGAGTACATCTGGTGCGGCACCTGTTCCGCAGACTCGAACTCGCAACGGCCCTTGTAGAGCTTCAACTTGATCGTGCCGGTCGCGAGTTGGCTGATTGGCGCCAGCGCGGATCGCGCCATGTGTGTGGCGAGGTCGAAGCCGTAGCCCTGGTAGATTTGCTTCGCGACGAACAGCGAGAGTTGGTCGAACAGTTCTCGCCCGCGGCGGTCCAAAACAAGTTGCAGCAGGAACGCGTACGCACTGCCGAGCAACTCCATGCCGGGCGCTTCGTACACGCCGCGGCTCTTGATGCCCACGAAGCGGTTCTCGACCAGGTGCGTCGCAATGCCGACCGCGTGCTTGCCGCCGAGCGCGTTCGCGGTTTGGATTGCTTCAAACGCGGTGGTCTTCTTGCCGTTGATCGCGACCGGGCGGCCCTTCTCGAACCGCACGCTCACGCTTTCGGGAGCGTCGGGCGCGTTCTTCGGCAGCACGCCCATGCCGGGCGTGACGAACCACGGTTCGGTTGTGAGGTGTTCGAGCTTTCCGGCTTCGTGCGTGAGTCCGAGCAGGTTCGCGTCGGTCGAATAGGGCGCGTTCTTGCTCGCCTTGATGGGCAACTTGTGGCCGTTGCAGTAGTCGATCATCTCGGAGCGGCCGGGGAACTTTCCGAGGAACGCGCGGTCGCGCCACGGTGCGTACACCGTGAACTCCGGCGCGAGCATGTTGGTACACAACTGGAACCGCACCTGATCGTTGCCGCGCCCAGTCGCGCCGTGGCTGAGCACGGTCGCGCCGCGTTTCCGCATTTCGGGAATCATCCCCGCGACGATGACGTGCCGACCGATGCCGGTGGTGTTCCAGTAGGCGCCTTCGTAGCGCGCCTGGAACTGAATCACCTCGATGCCGCTCTCCGCGATCATGTCATGGAGTGGGATCGCGACGTAATCCGCGGCGCCGCAGGCGCGCATTCGCGTTTCGATTTCGTCGAAGTTGGATTCGTCGGGCTGCGCGATGTCGGCGGTGAAGCAGACGACGGTCACGCCGTTTTCGGTGAGCCATTTGGTAACGGTGCAAGAGTCGAGGCCGCCGCTCGCGGCGAACGCAACGGTCTGGCCCTTCAGGTCGGCAACGGTGGTCATGGTGGTCCTCGGTGGTTTGCGATGAATAGGATTACGGAACTAGACCCGCGTTGCACACTCGCGCGACCTCATGCCGCCATTCACCCGTCTCACTATTCACGGTGTGCTCCTCGAAGAAGTCCTCCGGCATGCGCGCGAAGACTCACCCATCGAGTGCTGCGGGTTGCTTCTGGGGACTATCGCGAACGGCGTCGGAATCGTGACAACGCGATTCGCGATTGCGAACGAGTTGCGGAGCGAGTCGGATTACCTCACGGAACCGAGTGGGATGTTCCTCGCGTTCCGATACATGCGCGAACACGGCCTGGAACTGCTGGCGATCTACCATTCGCACCCGACCTCGGCACCGGTTCCGAGCCGGCGCGATATCGAAGGCAACACCTACGGCGAAAGCGTCATACACCTGATCGTCGGGCTTCGCGGCGAGAACGCAGACGTGCGCGCCTGGTGGCTCATGGAGTCGGGCTACCGTGAGGCGGTCGTAGTCGTTGCGGGGTTCGGCTAGATTTCGGTTCGCAACGGGCTACGATATTCCCGGCAGGGGCGGTTCCACGTCGGGGCCGCCCCGCGGTCGTTCAATCAGGGTGTGCCCATGTCGAACCTCCGCACCCCGCTGTACCAGTGGCACGTCGATCACAAGGCCCGGATGGTACCGTTTGGTGGGTGGGAGATGCCGGTCCAGTACACCGGCATCGGCCCGGAACACAAGGCGGTGCGCTCGACTGCTGGGCTGTTCGATATCTCGCACATGGCCCGCGTCAGCTTCAGAGGAACGGATGCGCTCGCGCTTCTGGAGAAGGTGTTCACCAACTCTGTCGCCACAATGAAGGACGGGCAAGTTCGCTACGGTCTCGTGTGCAAGGAGGACGGCGGCATTCTCGACGACATCCTCGTATACCGCTGGCCGTACGAGTTTGCGGCCGTCATCAACGCGGGCAACCGGTCCAAGATTTTGGCGTGGCTGGAAACGCAGCGCACCGGAATGGCGGTCGAGATTCAGGATCAGACGCTCGACACGACGATGATCGCGGTGCAAGGGCCGAAGTCGGTGGCGTTGGTCGCGGGGATGTTCGCGGACGACGTGAGCGCACTCAAGTATTACTACGCGATCCCTTCGCGGTACAAGGACAAGCCGTGCGTGGTCAGCCGCACTGGGTACACCGGCGAGGACGGTTTCGAGGTCATCGTGCCGAACGCGCTCGGCGTGACGCTGTGGGAAGAGTTCATCGCGAAGGGCGCGGTGCCTTGTGGGTTGGGTTCGCGCGACACGCTCCGGCTCGAAGCCGCGATGCCGCTTTATGGGCACGAACTGAACGAAACGATCGACCCGATTCACGCCGGTCTTGCGTGGGCGGTGAAGCTCGACAAGGGCGACTTCATCGGCCGCGACGCGATTCAGAAGGCAACCGCCGACACGACGAGGCCGGTTCGCGTGGGGCTGGAGATCGAAGGCAAGCGCGCCGCGCGCGAAGGCTGTCCGATCACCGACGCGGACGGCACGAACTGCGGCACCGTGACGAGCGGCAGCCTGTGCCCGTGGCTCGACAAGTCGCTGGCGATGGGGTATGTAAACCCGCAATTCGCATCGGTCGGAAGCGCGCTGGACGTGGACGTGCGCGGCACCAATCTCCCCGCGACGGTCGTGCCGCTCCCGTTCTACAAGCGAAAGAAGTAGGGTGGGCAGTGCCCACCACGCGATTCAACTCGGTGGGTACTGCCCACCCTACAAGGAGCCTCCCATGTCCAACCCGTCGAACCTGCGGTACGCGACCACGCACGAGTGGGCTAAACAAGACAGCGATGTCGTCACCGTTGGCGTCACTGCGTTCGCCATCGAACAACTCACCGAACCGACCTATCTTGAACTACCCGCGGTCGGCGCGGCGCTAAAGGCCGGCGACAAGTTCGGCATCATCGAATCGTACAAGTCCACGTCGGACCTGTACTCCCCGGTTAGCGGCACCGTGATCGAGCGGAACGAGCCACTGGTGGACGAAGGCAAGCGCAAGGGCGACCCGAAGCCGGTGAACGACGACGCGTTCGGTGCCGGGTGGATGGTGAAGATCAAGCTCGCGCCCAGCGCGACGCTCGACCACCTGCTCACCGCCGAGCAGTACGATCAGCAACTCGCGTCCGAAGGACACTAAGGCGCGGGCATGTGCTCACGTCTTAGTTTCGCCCGCGACCCAGTGGGTCGCCGACGCCACGACCGATCGCGCGTGTCATCAGTCGTACCACCCGGAGGAGACACTTGTCTTACGTCCTCAATACGCCGGAAGACCAGAAGGCGATGCTGGCCGCGATCGGGGTCGCGTCCGTCGAAGACCTGTTCGCGAACATCCCGGCCGCGCTGCGGCTCGGGCGCACGCTCGACATCCCACCGGCGATGTCCGAGATGGAGTTGCAAGCGCATCTCTCGCAGTTGCTCGCGAAGAATCAGTCCGCGAGCGAGGCGGTGTGCTTCCTCGGCGGCGGCGCGTACGATCACTTCATTCCGAGTGTGGTGGATGCCATCGCGGGGCGCAGCGAGTTCTACACCGCGTACACGCCCTACCAGGCGGAAGCGTCGCAAGGCACGCTGCAAGCGGTCTTCGAGTACCAGTCGTTGATGTGCGAACTCACTGGGATGGGGGTCGCGAACGCGAGCCTCTACGAAGGCGGTTCGAGCGTGACCGAAGCGGCGCTTATGACGCTGGGCATCACGAAGCGGCAAGAGGTGCTGATCGCGGAGAGCGTTCACCCGGAGTACCGGCAGACGCTCGAGACCTACGCCGCGAACCTGAACTGCAAGGTGCGAACACTTCCCACGCCGAACGGCGTGCTGAACCCCGATGACGTGAAGACCGCGGTGAGCGACGCGACCGCGTGCGTGATCGCGCAATCGCCGAACTTCTTCGGCCACCTTGAAGAGATGCAAGCGATCGGCGACGCGGCTCACAAGGTCGGCGCGCTGTTCGTCGCGAGCTTCGACCCGGTTTCCGTCGGCGCGCTGAATCGCCCCGGCGACTACGGCGCCGACATCGCGGTCGCGGAAGGTCAGGGCTTGGGCGTGCCGCTCCAGTACGGCGGGCCGTACCTCGGCATCCTCGCGTGCCACGACGACTCGCGCTTCCTGCGCAAGATCCCGGGCCGGCTCGTGGGCCAAACCACCGACCGCAACGGCAAGCGCGCGTGGGTGCTGACGCTTCAGCCGCGCGAGCAGCACATCGCCCGCGCGAACGCGACGAGCAACATCTGCACGAACCAGGGACTGCTCGCGCTCCGCGCCGCGGTGTACCTCACGGCGGTCGGCCCGCAAGGCTTAAAGGAGACCGCGGAGTTGTGCGTGCGGAAAGCGCACTACGCCGCCGAGCAGCTGTGCAAGGTTGGCGGTGTGTCCCTTCGCTTCAAAGCGCCGTTCGTGAAGGAATTCGCGCTCCAGGTTCCCGGCGATGCCGACCTACTTCTGGCGAAGCTGCGTGCGAAGGGCTTCCACGCCGGGCTGCCGCTGGGCCGGTGGTATCCGGCACTGAAGGACTGCATCACGGTCGCGGTCACGGAGAAACGCACGAAAGCCGAGATCGACGGCTTGGTGGAGGCATTGAAGGCAAGCGCGTGAGCCAAGCATGAACGAGGACGAAGCCTTCATTCGCGCGATCGTGGACAGTCCCGGCGACGACACGCCGCGGTTGGTCTACGCCGATTGGCTCGACGAGAGGGATGACCCTCGCGGCCCGTACCTTCGCGCGGAACACGAGTGCGCACGCACCGGCAAAAAGGTGAAAGCTCTTCGCGCGCTCGGCGCTGCGCTGGATGCAGTGTGGGTGTACCGCGTGAGCCGGCCCCCTCTCGGCGTTTGCTTGCGTAACACACCCTTCGACGAAGATAGTTGCGGCCCGCAGCTTACCCGAGCCGAGGTCGAACGTGTCGGTCAAGAGTACGGCGGCTTCCCCACAGCCTACATCGCCTTCTTGCTCAATTATAATGGTGGATGTTGCGCAGGCGACGTTGAAGTCAATGGCGTGGTGATCGCAGAGTTCGTTAGCATTAACGGCGAACACGGTAATTCGATAAAGTATGTTGTCGATCACCTTGCTGACGCGAGTGGACCTTATGGTAAGTTCGACTTGCCGAATGACCGTTTCCCGATAGCTTTCACGCACGGCTACGCAAACGATTACTACTGCCACGCATTGATGATAGTTCGAGAGAAAGTCGCAAGGCGCGGGATTACATACCCGCTCTACAATTACGACAATCCGTATGCGAATGAGGTTGATGACGACGATTTGGCCGATGCTCTCGATGAAGACTGTTACTCGTATGTCGCTTCTGATTTTCTCGCATTTATTCAGGAAATGGATAACTCACTTAACGATTCTTAACTAAACGGCAAATATGAATAACACGCAATCTACAGAAGTGATCTTCGAGTTGTCCAAGTCCGGGCGGCGGTGCCATCGGTTGCCCGCGTGTGATGTGCCGTCATCACAACCGCTCGACAAACTGATTCCGCGCGAACACCTCGCGGATAAGCCGCCGCCGCTGCCGGAGGTCGGCGAGATCGATTTGATTCGGCATTATACGAATCTGTCGGCGCGGAACATGAGCATCGACACCAACTTCTACCCGTTGGGGTCGTGTACCATGAAGTACAACCCCAAGCGGCACGAGCGGCTCGCGGCGCTCCCGCAATACGCCAACCTCCACCCGCTTCAGGACGATGACACCACGCAAGGGATGCTTGAGATTCTCTTCGAGATGCAGCAGTATCTCGCGGAGATTAGTGGGCTGCCGGCGGTGTCGCTGCAACCGGCCGCCGGCGCACACGGTGAACTCGCCGCGCTGTTCGTCGCGGCGGCGTACTTTCGCGACAAGGGCGAGACGCACCGCCGCAAGGTGCTCGTGCCGGACTCCGCGCACGGCACGAACCCCGCGAGTGCGGCACTTGCGGGGTTCGATACGATCACCGTCAAGAGCGGTGCGAACGGCCTCGTTGATCTCGAAGACCTCAAATCGAAACTCGGCGACGATACCGCCGTGTTCATGATCACCAATCCCAACACACTGGGGCTGTTTGAGACGCAGATCAAAACCATCACGGACTTGTTACATAGTAAAGGTGCGCTCGTATATCTCGACGGCGCGAACATGAACGCGATCCTCGGCATCACGCGGCCGGGCGACTTCGGCGCGGACATGCAGCACTACAACGTCCACAAAACCTTCACCGGGCCGCACGGCGGCGGCGGCCCCGGCTCCGGCCCGATCGCGGTTCGCGACTTCCTCGCTGGGTACCTGCCCGCACCGGTCGTTATCAAAGACGGCGCGAAGTATAAGTTGAACTTCGATATGCCGAAGTCGATCGGGCGCGTGCGGAGCTTCTTCGGTAACGTCGGCATCCTGTTCCGCGGGTACTGCTACATCCGCACGCTCGGGCCGGACGGCTTGAAGGAAGTGAGCGAGCAGGCCGTTCTGAACGCGAACTACTTGCGGGCGCGCGTGGTCGAAGGCTTTGATGTGCCGCACGCGGGGCCGTGTATGCACGAGTTCGTCGCGAGCGCGCGGTCGCTGGTGCGCGAGCGCAAGATCACCGCGAAGGACGTGTGTAAGCGCCTCCTCGACTTCGGATTCCACGCGCCCACCGTGTACTTCCCGATGGTCGTCGCGGAGGCGCTGATGATGGAGCCGACCGAAACCGAGAGCAAGGAAACGCTCGACGCGTTCGCCGACACGCTCCTGAAGATCAAGGCTGAAGACCCGGAAGTGGTGAAGATCGCGCCGCACACGCATGTCGTCAGCCGCCCGGACGAGGTGAAGGCCGCGAAGGAACTGAAACTCCGCTGGAAGAGCTGAGAAATGATGAGCGCCGCACCCGCGCGTCGTGAGCATCGCGTACCGCCCGATGAAGAGAAGACCGGGCGCCCGCAGGACCGCTATTCACGCATACGTGTGGTTGGTCGAGTTCCAGGGCATCGGTTCGACTCGATCCCGGCGATCTGGCTGAGGACGTGCGAACGTCGATAATGTCTCACTCACCGAACGCCTAGTGCTCGGCAACGGGAGGATCGGAGTACGTGGATTCGCCCGTTTCGCACGGGAGGGTTGTAAACACCCGCATGAGCCAAACCATCCGCTTGCTGCCGTTCGCCAGTGCCGACGGTTCTACGAACATGTCCGCCGATGAGGCGATGCTGGAGTCCGCGGTACGCGGGATGGCGTCGTTACGCTTCTACACGTGGACCGTGCCGACATTGTCACTCGGCTACTTCCAATCGGCAGAGGATCGCACACGGGCTGCGTACCTGTCGCGGCTGCCGTGGGTCCGTCGCTCCACCGGCGGCGCGGCGATCGTGCATCACCACGAATTGACGTACGCCCTCGCGCTGCCACCGGGCAAAGAGTGGGTTTCGCAAGAACACTGGATCTGCCGCGCGCACCACATCGTGCAGCGTGTGTTGGTAGCGCACGGCGTGGAGTCGCACGCGGTGATCTGCGGCGAGGAGCAGAAACTCGGCCCCGTGGTATGCTTCCTCCACCAAACCCCCGGTGATCTTCTCATTGGCGGCTCGAAGGTAGCCGGCAGCGCGCAGCGGAAGATGCGCGGCGCGCTGCTCCAACACGGGAGCATCCTGCTGCGCCGCAGTGAGTTCGTGCCGGCGTTGGCGGGCATCTGTGACGCGGCAAGCACGCCGGGGTTCGCTCCGGACGTGCTGGCGGAACTGCTGACGAATGCCTTCGCCACGGACACCGGTTGGGCGCTCACGCCCGGTGAGTGGACTTCGGACGAGTTGGAACGCATCCCGGCGATTCGAGCCGAGAAGTACGCGAACCGCGAATGGAACGAAAAGCGGTGAGAACCGCAAGATCGGATAGCGCGGTGTCACGCGTTCGCGGGGCGATGTGCGGCCCACCGCGTCGCGTCGTCGCCCTCGCACCAGTCGGTGTGCAGGCACATGCGATGAACGCCGTTTCGAGTTCGCGCACGTCAGCGAACCCTTCAGCCGGGGGCGAGCGGTTGCTGCGCGACGGTGGAGTGTGCGGACGAAGACATGGGGAGCAGTGTACCAGCGCCGGCGGGCGGATGCATCAGTGACGCGGCTACCCCGAGGTTCTTGCGCGTTCGGCGTGCGCCAGGATTTTCAGGCGTCGGTGGCGGTGGTCAAATCGCGTTACCCCAGTCCTCATTGGTGTTCAAGCGGTTTATCTTGTCTGGTCGATGACATTTCGTGATTTTTACCCCAGTCC